>DATLZC010000001.1:0-9791 GCA_035574215.1 Dehalococcoidia bacterium
GCGAGGCGCGTCGCCGGTGGTCGCCGCCATCCTCGCGGGCGACCGGGAGACCGGCGTCACGATCATGCTCGTCGAACCGGAGCTGGACGCCGGCCCGATTCTCGCCCAGGCCCGCGAGCCCATCTGCGAAGACGACACCGCCGGTACGCTCGGCGCCCGCCTCGCGCGGCGCGGCGCGGACCTGCTCATCGAGACGCTGCCGCGATGGCTCACTGGCGACATCACCCCCGTGCCGCAGGACCCGAGTCTGGCGACCTATGCCCCCGTGGTGAGGAAGGACGACGCCCGCATCGATTGGACCCGCGAAGCGGCCTTCATCGAACGCCAGGTCCGCGCGTACCAACCCTGGCCTATCGCGTACACCACGTTTCGGGGAGACCCGCTGCGCATTTTCGCAGCGCATGTCTCGAACCAGACGGGGCCGGAGCCGCCGGGCACGGTCGTCGCGGCCGACGGCGGGTTCGCGGTACGCTGCGGTGAAGGAACGCTCGTGATCGACAAGGCGCAACTCCCGGGGCGGCGTCCGCTACCGGCGGCGGACCTGCTCCGCGGCCGACGCGACCTCATCGGCGCGACGTTAGGAACATGACACCGCTCTCGCTGTATGACCTCTCGCTCGACGAGCTGACCGAGCGACTGGCGTCGCTGGGCGAGCCCGCGTACCGGGCCCGCCAGATCTGGCGCTGGGCCTACCGCCGATTCGCCCGGAGCTACGACGAGATGACCGACCTGCCGGCGGCCCTCCGGGTGCGGCTCCTGGAGGAGCTTCCGCTCACACCCGTTGAAGAAACCGGAACCCTGCGGTCCGCTGACGGACAGACCCGGAAGTCGCTGCTTCGGCTGGCCGACGGCGAGCTCATCGAAGCCGTCCTGATGCTGTACGACCCGCGATCCGATTCGCGGGGCCGCGCGACCGCGTGCCTGTCGACGCAGGCCGGTTGCGCGATGGGCTGCGTCTTCTGCGCCACCGGGCAAGCGGGATTCCGCCGGAACCTCTCGACGGGCGAAATCGTCGCCCAGGCGGTGACCCTGGCCCGCCATCTCCGCGATGAGGAAGGCCGCAGGCTCACGAACGTGGTCTTCATGGGGATGGGCGAGCCCCTGGCGAACTACGACGCCACGATGCGCGCTGTGCGCATCCTCAACGCGCGCGAGGGCTTCGGCATCGCCGCGCGGCACATTACCATCTCGACCGTGGGGCTCGTCACCGGCATCCGCAAGCTAGCCGAAGAGCGCCTCCAGGTCGGCCTGGCCGTCTCGCTCCACGCCCCGGACGACGCGCTGCGCCAGCGGCTCATCCCGACCCAGCGCAAGCCGCTCGCGGAGCTGCTCGATGCGGTGCGGAGCTACATCGAGAAGACGGGACGCAGGGTCACGTTCGAGTACGTCCTCATCGATGGGGTGAACGACGGAGCGGAGCACGCGCGGGCGCTGGGCCGCCTGCTCCGCGGGCTGCTATGCCACGTCAACCTCATCCCGGTGAACCCCACAGGCGCGGCGTTTCGCCGGCCGTCCCGCGCTCGCGTACTCGCGTTTCAGCGCATCGTACAAGAGGCCGGCGTCCCGTGCACCGTGCGGGTAGAGAAGGGCGTGGAGATCGCGGCGGCGTGCGGGCAGCTCCGGGGCCAGCACGTCGAGCGGGCGGCCGCCCGCGTGGGAGGAGCGTAGCGGCTATTCCTCTTCTTCTTCCTCTTCCTCGGCGGCCTCTTCCACCGCCTCCTCGACGGCTTCCTCGACCGGGACCTCCTCGGCCTCCTCGGCCAGACGCGGCGCCGCCACCTTGACGACGACGATGTCCGGGTCCGCCAGGATCTCGTATCGATCGCTCTTGGGGAGCTGGCCGACGTGCAGCGACTGCTCGAGTTCCGTGAGGCCCGACACGTCGACCTCGATGGCGGCCGGGATGTCCATAGGCAGCGCGCGGACCGTGAGCGTCTCCACTTCCTGCAAGAGAATGCCACCCAGATCGCTGACAGCGGGCGACTCTCCCACCAGATGCACGGGCACCTCCGCCCGCATCTTCTCCTTGAGCGACACCTGATAGAAGTCGACGTGCAGGATCTGGTGGGTCACCGGGTCGCGCTGCACGCTGCGGATCATGACGGGACGGGACCCGGGCTCGCCGCCGACGCTCAGGTCGATGATGGCGTTCCGCGACGTCTCTTTCAGCAGCCGCAGCAGCTCCGGCGTCGGGACCTGAACCGCCTTCGAGTCGATGCCGTGCCCGTAGATGTTGGCCGGCGTCAGACCCTGCCTGCGCAACCGGGCCACCTTCTTCCCGAAAATCACTCGCTCTTCGACCTTCAACGATGGATTCGCCATCGATCGACCCCTCCACGACGCGCTTCGAACGCCCGTTCCCGGGGCGAGCGCTTCACCGACCGGGTAGACGCCTCGTCAGCCAGCGTCCGAGCGCGAAGCCGAATCCGAACGCCAGCGCCGCCGGCAACGTGAACACGGCGCGCACGTCGCCGCTGACCCGCGGGGCGAGCAGAAGGAACACCGACGAGCGCTCGATCCGCGCGTCCCTGGCCACGACGGCGCCCACGGCGCTCTCTTCGACCTCCACCGCGGCGCCGCGAACCAAGAGCGCCACGCCCTCTTCGAACTCGACCTCCTCGCCCGAGACCGTCTGGGCGGCCGCCTGACGGACGTTCGCCTGCGAGGCGGAGACCGCGCGGATCGCGCTACGGGTCACGTCCACATGCTCTCCCGTGACGTCCCGCAGGCGCTCCCCGGAAACGTGGCCGTTGCCCTCATGCGCTTCCATGGACGGCCCCCTCGGACCCGCCGGAGCCGTGTCCGACGGACCGGCGGCACGATAACAAACGGCCGTCAGGCGAACAAGGCCGCTGGTGAGCGGGCCGAAGCGACCGATAGAATGCCTCTCGATGGATAGCGTCGCCCGGAGCCTCATCCTGTTCGGGGGACTGCTGCTCCTCACCGGCGTCGCCTTGCTCCTCGCGACGCGCATCCCCGGCATTGGCCGACTCCCGGGCGATCTCGTGTTCAAGCGAGACGGCCTCAGCATCTACGTGCCGCTGGCGACATCGCTTCTCGTCAGCCTGGGCCTCACTATCCTGCTCAACGTGATCTTCAGGGTCTGGCGACCGTAACGCCCGCGGACCGTCAGGCGTGCTCGCGCGGCTCGAAGCGCAGGCGTTGGCCTACGCGATACTCCGCGTCGGGGCGAGCTTTCAGCTCGATCACGCCTTTGGCGCCGCGCACCGTGCGTGCGATGCGCCACGGCCGCAGGCCGCGGACCGCTTTCAGAATGACGCCGTCGTCGTCGACGAACAGCAGGTCCAGCGGGAACCGCATGAAGAAGCCGTGGATGTCGCCGCCGGGGAACAGGATGCCTTCCTCGGTGGGGAAGTCCCTTCGCAACATCAGCCCGGAGAATCGCTGCCAGTGCGACCGCGCCACGTGAAGCCGCTCGACCACGACGCGGCCTTCCTCATCGAGGACGCGGAACTCGCCCCTGCGGCTCCGTTTGACCTCGGTGACGGTCACTTCGTAGCGGTGGCCGCCGGCGGATGGTATCGCACCACGCCGTCGGTGACGGTGGTGTCGAGGCGGCCCTCCCACACCAAGTACTCGAGGTGCGCGAGCGTTTCGCTCAGGGCCGCGCGCTTCATCCACGGCGAGAAGCGGTCGAAGCTCCCCGTCGCCCACTTCGTCCCCGCCGCCACCTCGTACGCCGTCGTCGGCCGGTCGCCGATGATGCGCAGCATCTCCTGGAGCCGCTCTTCATGGTGACGCTCGATCTCCCTCAAGCGGGAAGGCAGGTCCTCGAAGGTATGCTCGTGGGCGGGGAGCGCCTTCGTGACCGGAATCGGCTCGAGGCGCCGCAGCGAGGCGATGTAGTCCCCGAGTGGATTGCCCTGCTGCTGCGGGTGAAGGCTGACGTTGGGCGTGATGGTCGGCAGCACATGGTCGCCGGTGAGCATGAGGCGGTGGCGTGGCTCGTAGAAGCAGATGTGCCCGGGCGAGTGTCCGGGCGTCCAGTACACCTCGAGCGTGAAGCGTCCCACCTCGATGCGCTCGCCGCCCCACACGACTTCGTCGGGCTCGACCGGCACGACAAAGCTGCGCACCGGCATCGACGACGCCTGCAGGTCTGGCATCTCCTCGCGCGGCACGCCGTGCTGGAGCAACCAGTCAGCCATGATCTTCAGGAGACGCTCGGGCGCCCAGTACCGCGAGCGGATGAGGTCGCGCTCGCGCTGGTGAATGACCACCTTCGCGCCGCACACCTCCTTCACCCTTCCCGCGAGGCCGTAGTGGTCGGGGTGGATGTGCGTCACGAGCAGCCGCTCGATCCGCGAGAAGCCGCCACAGACGTCGGTGACCTGCCGCTCGAGCGCGTCAAACGCCTCCGGCACATTCCAGCCGGAGTCGACCAGCGTCCAGCCGCGGTCGCCTTCGATGAGATATGGCAGGACCCAGCCCAGGGGATTGTTGGGTATCGGGACCTTGAGTTGATAGATACCGGGGACGATCTCGGCAGGCGCCATGCGAACGCCATTGTAGGCGCTCCCGTCCCCGCGGTCGAGCGTTCGATCTGCGCGCAGTGTTCGTCTGGACCGGCGTTCCGGCCTACAGTAAGATGCGGCGCCAGATGAAGATCTGCTTCACGATGTATCAGGGGAACATGTACTCGGGTGGGCAGGGGGTCTACCTGTACTACCTGACCCGCGAGCTCGCCCGCATGGGCCACGACGTGCACGTCATCGCGGGCGCGCCGTTCCCCCGGCTCGCGGAGGGCGTCACCCTCCACCCGATCCACGACGACAGCTATTGGACCTATCACCACTACAAGAAGGAGTGGGTCCACGGGCGCCACCCGCTGAGCCACTTCCACCCGGTGAACTTTTACGAGTTCGTGTCTACGCGCATCGCGCTGTCGTCGCTGCTCACGAACTTCAGCGTGCGGGCGTACTTCAAGCTGCGCGAGCTCTCCCGCCATCAGCGGTTCGACGTGGTGCACGACAACCAGACGCTGAGCTACGGCATCTGGGCGATGCAGAAGTCGGGCTTTCCGGTGGTGGCCACCATCCACCACCCGCTTTCCATCGACCTGAAAAACGGCCTCCGGCAGGCGACGTCGCTGTACGAAAAAGCCCGGCGCATCGTCTGGTCGCCGTGGATCATGCAGGAGGTGGTCGCGCGACGGCTGCCGCGCATCATCGTCGTCTCCAAGACGTCGGCCCGCTCGGTCATCGAGGCCTTCCGGCTCGATCCGGGGCGCGTGCGCGTGGTCTACAACGGCATCGATACAGACACCTTCCGCCCTCTGGACGGCGTCCGCGCGAAGCCGGGGCACATCCTGTACGTGGGCAACACCGAGGACCGTAATAAAGGCGCGCGCTATCTCTTCGAAGCGCTCGGCATGCTCAAGGACGAGCGCGACTTCCGCCTGACGCTGGTCGACAACTTCCGCTGGAATCTGAAGCTCGCGCCAGAGATGGTGCGGAGGCTCGGCCTCAGCTCTCGGGTCGACTTCGCCGGACGCGTCAGCACCGAGCGGCTCGTGGAGCTGTACAACGAAGCGGAGCTCGTCGTGTCCCCGTCGCTGTACGAGGGGTTTGGGCTTCCCGCGGCCGAGGCGATGGCCTGTGGAAAGCCCATCGTGGCCACGACCGGCGGCGCGTTTCCCGAGATCATCGAACACGGGGTCACGGGTTGGATGGTGCCGCCGGGCGACGCCCGCGCCCTCGCTGACGCGATCCGCCTGATGCTGGATTCACCGGACCTGCGCGAGCGTTTGGGCGCGGCGGGCCGTCGCGCGATCGTCGAGCGCTTCAGTTGGCGCACCGCGGCGGAACAGACGCTCGCGGTCTATGATGAAGCGCGCCCGCGTCCGCGCGCGTTCGCAGGACCCGCGACGGCAGCCGCCGGGTAGGAGTCGCCATCGTGCCCGACAACATCGTCAACGTCGACTTTCGTAGACATTTCCCCATCCAGCCCGGGGATCGGTTGCTCGACCTCGGCTGCGGGAACGGGCGTCATTCGCTCGAGGCCGCGCGCTGGCCAGCGCGGGTCATCGGCGTCGATGTGGTGCTCGACGATCTGCGGAAAGCGCGCTACATGTTGGCCGACCTAGAACGCAAGGGGAAGACGCGCGGCGTGACGGATTTCATCCTGGCCGACGCGCAGCGCCTCCCGTTCCGCGACGGTGTCTTCGACAAGGTCGTCTGCACGGAAACCCTAGAGCACGTGCGCGACGATCGCGAGGCCATCCGTGAGATTCACCGCGTCGCCCGGCCCGGCGCCGACATCTGCGTGAGCGTGCCCGCCTACGGGCCGGAGACGCTGTTCTGGACGCTGTCGTGGGACTACTGGCACACGCCGGGCGGGCACGTCCGGCGGTATCGCCCCGGCGAGATGGCGAGCCTGCTCACGCAGCACGGCATGCCGCCGCATCTCGAGCGCCGGCGCCATGCGTTCCAGGCCCTGTACTGGTTCCTACGGTGCACGTTCGGGAAGGACAACGAGGACGCCCTCCTGCCGAAGGTCGTCTTTAAGTTCATCAACTGGCACCACCGGCTGCGCGTGCCCCTTCTCGAGAGGATCGAGGCGACGCTGAACCTGGTGTTCGGTAAGGACCTCATCCTGTACGCGCGCAAGAGTGACGACGGCCGCGGCCCCGTCGCCGAAGCCACCCGCGCCCTCGAACCCGCTCCCACGGAACGGCCGGCGGGGGCCTGACATGCTGGATCGCTTCCAATCCGTCGACCCGGCGCTCATGGGCCTCCAGTGCGGCGACCGCGTGCTCGATGTCGGCTGCGGCACAGGACGGCACGTGCTGGAGCTGGCCCGCCGGCCCCTGAACATCGTCGGCGCGGACCTATCGCCTCAGGACATCCTCAAGGGCCGCTACATCCTCGAGATCATGCGGCGCAAACGCGAGGTGCAGGGCCGCGTCCACTGGGTCTACGCAGCCGGCGAGCGGTTGCCGTTCCGCTCAGAAGCGTTCGACCGCGTGATCTGCACCGAAACGCTCGAACATGTCCCCGACGACGCAGCGCTGGTCCGCGAGCTCACGCGCGTCCTCAAGCCGGGCGGCGTGCTCGCCGTGAGCGTTCCGGACGAGTACAGCGAGCGGCTCCTGTGGCGCATCTCGGAGAAGTACGTCACAGCCGTCGGCGGGCACGTCCGCATCTACCGGCGGCGCGACATCGTGAACCTGCTGCGAGCGGGCGGCCTGACACCGTACGCCATCCGCTACCGCCACGGATTGGAGACGCTGTACTGGCTGGTCCACGTCCTGCTCCACGAAGACTGGGGCCAACTGGGCCCGGTCGCGGGCGCGCTGCGCCGCTTCCTGGATTCGCCCAGGAGCCGCGAATCGGCGTTGGTCAACGCGCTCGACGACGTCGCCAACCGGCTCCTTCCGAAGAGCATCGTGGTGTACGCCCGCAAGCCGGGCGCCGCCCTGCGCGATGAGCAGCCATCGTCCGCGACGGCCGCCGCACGGCCGCCGCGCTCCTTCGCCGACGAGGTGCGGGACATCGTCCGTCAAGACCCCGAGACCCAGAAGCGGCGCGCTCTCGAGACCCTCAGGAGCGCGCGGTTCGCGTTCGTGAGCGCGGTGGAAGCCCTCACCGAAGAGGAGGCGGCGGCGACGGGCCCCAACGGCTTCTCGGCGAAGCAGCTCCTGTGGCACATCGCCGCCTGGGATGAGCGCACCGCCGCCGCGCTCCGCGAGATCGCGGATGGCGCGACGTCACCGGCAGTCCTCCGGCCGGGGGGACCGTTCGAATCGCCGGACGCGTTCAACGAGCGCACCTTCGAGGAAGGACGGGACCGGTCGTGGCAGGAGGCGCTCGACCGCTCTCGGAGCGCCTTCGAGGCGCTCATCGCCGTTGCCGAGTCGCTCAGCGGGGCGCGGCTCGCCGAAACGGAGCCGTACACGTGGACGGCGCTCGGCCTGACGCTTCCCGCCGGTCTGTACCTGCTGCTGGAAGACGCCCGCCACTACGCTGAGGAGCACCGGGGCGACCTGCCCGCATCCGTCGCGTCGCCGGCGACACGGGTCCGATGAGAATCGCCTTCATCATGTACCAGGGCTCGATGTGGTCGGGCGGGCAGGGCGTGTACCTGCGCTACGTCACCGGCGAGCTCGCCCGCATGGGCCACGAGGTCCACGTCATCTCCGGGCGGCCGTATCCCGATCTGGAAGAAGGGGTCATCCACCACCGGCTGAAGACGTTCAGCTTCTGGGCGTTCCTCGAAGGCCGTGACGAACTCGCGTATCACGACAACGTGTGGGAATTCTTCCACCCGCTGAACTTCTGGGAGTTCGCCTCGACCCGCGTGTCCTTCGCGTCGCTCCTGAACACGTTCAGCTTCCGCGCCTACCGCAAGCTCGCGGAGCTCGAACGCGAGACCGGTCCGTTCGACCTAGTGCATGACAACCAGACGCTGGGCTACGGCGTCGCGCTGATGAAGGCGGTCCGGCCAGAGCGACCCGTGGTCGCCAATATCCACCACCCGCTCCAGATCGACCGCGCGAACAGCATCCGCGAGGCGCGAACGCTGGGCCGTGTAATCAGCCGCCTGCTGTGGTACCCCGACCGCATGCAGCCCTGGGTCGCCCTCCGGCTCGACCGCATCATCACCGGCTCCGAGAACTCGCGCGATTCGGTGTCCGAGGTGATGGGCATCCCGAAGGACCGCATCGTCGCCATCTACGACGGCGTCGACACCGACGTCTTCCGGCCGCTGCCGGACGTCGAGAAGGAGCCGGGGCTGATCGTGTTCGCCGGCAACGCCGAGGATCGGAACAAAGGCGCTCGCTACCTGCTCGACGCGCTCGCCCTGCTCCAGGCGGAGACCGACTTCCGCCTCGTGATGGTGGGGCGCAAGGAGAAGGACCTCTCGTGGGTGCCCGGCGAGGTATGGCGGCTGGGGCTGCGCCGCATGGTCGAATACAGCGGCTTCCTTTCGACCGAGGACCTGGTGCGGCTCCTCAATCGGGCGCATCTGCTCGTGTCGCCGTCGCTGTACGAAGGATTCGGCCTGCCTGCGTGCGAGGCGGGCGCCTGCGGCACGGCGGTCGTCGCGACCACGGCCGGCGCACTCCCCGAAGTGGTGGAGGACGGGGTTACGGGGCTGCTGGTGCCGCCGGGCGACGCCGAGGCCCTGGCGCGCGCCATCAAGACGCTGCTGGACGACTTCCCCCGCGCCAGAGCGATGGGCGAGGCGGGGCGAACCCGCGTCGAGCGGCTCTTCACCTGGCGCGAGTGCGCCCGCAAGACCGAGGCGCTGTACCACGAGCTCGTGAGCGGCTGCGCAGGGCCGAAGAGAACGGCCGCGGCCCGGCGCCGCTCGCCGCCAACCTCCTGAGCCGGCGGCCCGATTCTGGTAGGCTTCCCGGCGTGAAGGTCTGCGTGCAGCTCCACCAGGGCAACATGTTCTCCGGCGGGCAGGGCGTCTATACCTACCACCTGACCCGCGAGCTCGTGCGCCTGGGACACGACGTCCACCTCATCGTCGGCCCGCCGTGGCCCGACGTCGCCGAAGGCGTCGTCGTCCACAAGGTCCCCTCGTACAGCGTGTACCGGCTGCTCGAGACGGGCCGCGGGTGGTTCTACGGACGGCCTGTGCGCAGCTTCTTCGCACCGCTGAACTTCTACGAGCTCGCCACGTCGCGCATGGGGATGTTCTCGGTGATGTCGGCGTTTTCGTGGCGGGCCTTCGACGTCTGGCGGCGGCTCCAGCCCGAGCACCGGTTCGACATCGTCCACGACGTGCAGGTGCTGGGGTACGGCACCCTCGCGATCAAG
>DATLZC010000002.1:0-7960 GCA_035574215.1 Dehalococcoidia bacterium
ACGGCGCCGTAGATGGAGATGCCCCCCTCGTTGACCGCGAAGATGCTCCAGAGGTCGTGGGCGAACTCCTCGTCCCAGCGCTCCATGACGTACAGCGCCCGCGCGCCGATGATCGCGGAAGGGACGCCGATGAGGGCGATGGTGTACGCCTCGTCGTCGTTGAGGTAGTTCACCTTGCGCGCCGCGAGCACCGCGAAGTAGACGCCGGCGGCGATGCCGACGGCGGTGAACACGCCGTGCCAGGTGAGGAGCAGGCCCCCGAACTTCGCGATCTCGGGGTCGATGCCGATGGTGATGGTCAGCAGCCTCAGCGCGTCCACGGTTCAGTACCTCTCTCCCCGGTCGTCGTCCGGCGGGGCGGCGCCCAGCCGGCGCGCCAGCCGGCGCATCTCGTCCTCGAAGCCGCCGCTTTTCTCGGCCAGCGACGCGATTCTAATGTCTTCCGCCGTTGCGCGCACCCAGAGCCGGCGCCTCGGGACGTAGAACGTGATGAGCAGGCCCGCGAGCAGCAGGCCTGTGGCGACCCAGATCAGGGTATCGCCTCGATCGCGCCGGACGGAAATGCCGGCGAACTCGCGTGGGCCCTCGAAGACGTACTCGCGCCCGTCCACCACGACGGGGCGGTCCGGGAAGAGGTACAGCGCGTCGTTCCCGGTGGCGCCCAGCACCGTGAGGTACGGCGTCCCGTCGCGGCCGCGCGCGAGCTCGACGACCGCGCCGCCTTCGCTTCCCGGCACGCCCTCGGCGATGGTCGAGGGCAATCCTTCGACGCCGGTGAACTCGAACCGGAGCCCTCCGGCCTCGAACGCTTCGCCTTGCGGCACGATGCCCCGGGCGGCCGGGTCGTCGGTCGCGAACACGACGAGCTGCCAGACGCCGCCGGGGGCCGCCTGAATCCCGAGCCAGAACGCACGGCCGTCGGGCAGCGTCACGACGGTGCCGCTCGCGGTGTCGATGAAGTCGGAGGGCACGACGGTGTCGTCGAGCAGGACGGCTCCTGCGGCGTCGGTCACGCGGACGACCGGGGCCACGACCGTGTCCTGCAGGGGCAGCGTCTCGCGGTACAGCGTGCGGCCCGTCGCCGCGTCCCGCACGCGGAGCGCCGCGCCGTTGCCGTCGTAGGCCGCCTGGTGGAACCGGTAGCCGCCGTACGTCACGGGGTCGTTCACCGTGGCCGTGCCGCGAGCGACCTCGCGCCCGTTCTCGTAGATCACGAGGTCGGTCCGGAAGTCGAGCGGCCTTCCGCGCTCGTCGAAGGCGGCGGACGCGTCGACGACCTCCACCTGCAACTGGCGGGCGTGCTTCACCGGGAAGACGGGTTCGACCGTGCCTTCGGCGATGAACAGGTTCTCCTCGAACCCGGTGAGCCGCGAGACGAGGCCTCCCGCCAGGAAGAGGATCAGCGCCAGATGGCTCACGAACGTCCCGAGTTGCGCCCAGGCGAACCGGTCGGCGAACAGGTATACCGCGCCGCCCTCGCGCTCTTCGACCACGCGGTAGCGCGCGCGGCGGAGCTCCGTGGCCAGCCGCTCGACGCCGACGCTGGCGGGGAAGGTCTGGCGGTTCTTCGAGCGGTCGAAGAAGGCGTCGGGTACCCGGCGGGGCGGCCGCGTCACGTTGCGCCACGTGGGAAGGAAGCGGTTGAAAGTGCAGACCGTGACGGCGACGACCAGGAGCGCCAGCCCGGCGAGGAACCACGGCGCGTCGAAGACGTTGAAGAGCTCGAGGTCGTACATCGTGTCCGTCAGCGGGCCGAAGGTGTCCCGCTGCGCCTCGAGCCACGCTCGCACGGCGGCCGGGTTGTCTCGCATC
Source organism: Dehalococcoidia bacterium (assembly GCA_035574215.1). Taxonomy (GTDB): domain Bacteria; phylum Chloroflexota; class Dehalococcoidia; order DSTF01; family JACRBR01; genus DATLZC01. The sequence goes on from DATLZC010000002.1 coordinate 1,813, forward strand.
TGCGGCGGGATCTGAGGGATGACTACGCCCGCCAGCCCGGCGAGCGCGAGGAAGGCGATGAGGCCGATGGCGAACCGCACGGACGTCAGCAGCCGCCATACGGCGAGGAAGGGGTCGAAGCCCGCGGCGAGCCTAGCCGCCTGCGCCCGCGCCATCGCGCTCCTCGAGAATCAGGTCGATGCGCTCCTGCAGGAGCTCCTCGGTGAGGGTGCCGTTGTAGATGTCGCGCACGACCCCGGTCCGGTCGATGAAGTAGGTCGACGGGATGCCGCCGAACTGGCCCCCGATCTTCCACACGTCTGCGACTTCGCCCGTGCGGTCGATGACGACCGGGTACGTGATACCGAACTCCTCGGCGAACTCGCGGACCTGGTCGTCGCTTTCCTGCAGGTCGACGCCGAGGACGACGAGGCCGCGGTCACGGTAGCGCTCGTAGGCGTCGATGAGCTCGGGGATCTCGCGGCGGCAGGGCGGGCACCACGTCGCCCAGAAGTTGACGACGACGGCCTTGCCCTGGAGGTCGCTCAAACGCACCTCGCCGCTCGGGCCGTCCAGGAGGAAATCGGGAGGGACGCGGCCCTTCTCGGCGCGTGGCGGCTGTCCTGTCGGGTTGCGCTCGGGGGGCAGCTCGACGATGCCGTAGGCGCCGCTGTCGCGGCCGCCGCCGGAGTCCCGGTTCTGCCACCACCAGAGCCCCAGCACGATGGCGGCGAGCAGCGTCAGTGGCAGCGCGAGGCTGGTGAGCAGCCCCGACCACTCGCGGCGCCGCTGCGGGCGCTCTTCGACCAGCTCCTCGTCTTCGCTCATCGTGCGAACGCCTGCTGGTACAGCACCCGCACCTGATCCGGCGGAAGGCCCTCGCCGAGGAAGCCGTCGCCCACGCGGATTTCGAAGTGCAGGTGGTACTCGGTTCCGGGCGCGGTCAGCGACTCCGGAGTGCCCGATTCGCCCACGTAGCCGATGACCTCTCCCTGGAGCACGCGCACGCCCGCGATGATGCCATCGGCGACGCCGCTCAGATGCGCATACCGTGTGACGATCCCGTTGTCGTGCCGGATCCAGACCTGCCGTCCCCGGAAGGCGTCCAGGACGTCGGGATCGTTGGCGCCGCCGTTCGCGACTCGCCGATTCAGGGCGTCGAGCTCCTCCCACGTCAGGTCGTGATAGTCGACGTCCGCGCGGATGACGACGCCGTCGGCCACCGCCACCACGGGTGTGCCCTTCGTGATGGGGACGCAGTTGTCGACGGCGTAGAAATCGACCCCTTCGTGCACTCCCGCGCGGTAGTCGCGCGCCGCGTTGGGCATGAGCGCATCACTCGATGGCAGGCACGCGCCCTCGATAGGGAAGATGAAGCCGTACGTCCGCGGATCGACGGAGGCCGGGTCCGGCGTCGGCGTCGCCGACGCGGCCGGACCCGACGCCGTTGCCACGGGGGACGCGTTTCCCGAGGGCGCCGGCGTTCCGCTAGCCGCGCGGGTGACGATGAGGATGTCGTCGTTGCCCTGAGCGCCGCCCGAGGAACAGGCAGCCGCGAGGCTCACGGCGACGAACAGAGCCGCGACGGGGAGAAAGCGATAGCGAGCCGCGCGCATCGAATCAGGTCAGCATAACACGGCCCGCGCGCCGGCCCCAGCCGCGGAGAGGCGCGTCCGGGACGCGCTCCTGCGAAAGCCGCCGCGGCGGCGCCTTCACCACACACGAAGGCGGCGGCTCCGCGCCGCCGCCCCTATCGTAGCCCTTCGGGGCCGTTCACTCGGCGAGGAACCAGGCTGACAGACTGGACTGGGGAACGTATTCGCCCATGAACCCGTCGTAATCGGACCAGACCGCGTCCACGATGGTCCCGCGGACCTCCCAGTGGCCTCTACCGTTGCATCGATTCGAGGGGTCGTCCACGCAGCGATAGCTCTCGAGGTACATCAACGCCCAGCCCTGGATTTCTGACTCCTGCGGGTGATCGATCTGGTCGACGATGGGGATCACAATGAGCCGCGGGCTGTTCTTGCAGGCGGGCCGCACGATGTAGCGGGGCGACTCCCCTGCGCCGCGATCGATGAGCGTCTCGCTGAAGTCGTCCTTCCTGTTGCCGTTGGTGTCGCAGGTCGCGCCGCCGTTCGAGCTCGGTTCATTTCGAAGGCGGGCGTCGATGCCCTGGTCGGTGGGCCCCGTCTTGTTGCCGGGAAGAGCGTCGATCTCGTCGCCGATCCGGTAGACGGTGTCCACCTCGCCGTCGATGATGTTGTCGCGGTACTCGTTGGAGCCGCCGCCCTGACCGTCGGGGTCCAGCGCGCCGTAGTCGCCCGTGCGGCCGTCGCCGGCCCCCAGCTTGAGGACGCAGGACGAGCCGTACCGGGGTCTCGGCGGATTGCCCGGGCTCAAGCAGTCGCCGTTGTCCTCGGTGAGCCCCCACGGAAGAAAGCGATCCGTGGCCTCCAGGCTGCCGATCCCGGCGACCGCCCGGCCGCGAACGGTGTACGAGCCAGCCGTCAGGGCTCGAATAAGGAGCGCCTCGGGCTCGGCCTCGACAATGACCTCCACATACCCGTCCCGGCCCGCGTAGGGTCCGTCTTCCGGCGGGATGTTGATCTCGACTTCGGTGACGTTGATGCCGTTCTCGTCGGTGTACCACTGGGCCGCGGACCGGGCTTCGCTGTCGGACCCGCCGAACAGCAGGACCTGGGCCGCTGCGGCGGCGCCGGCGTCGGCCGCGTTCTGGAGGTCGCGGCGCTGCTGATACAGGCGGCCGCCGTCGATGACGAGGCCGGCCAGCCCCAACAGCGACGCGGCGAAGAGCGCGGTCAACATGAGGATCTGCCCGCGCTCTTCGTGGGCACGTCTGGTCACGTCACGAATGCGGAAACGCATTGGCTGCCTCCTCCCCCCGAGCCTTCGGGCAGTCAGTGCTGAATCGTCATCCGTGACGAACTCGTCATCGTGATGCCAGGCAGTCCGACGAGGTCGAAGAGCGGGTCGAAGCGATAGCTCGCGCGCACGTCGACCCTGTCGCCCGGCTTCGAGTCGCCGTCCGGAAACGAGACGGTGACCGTCAGGTCATTCTGGTCGAGACCGGAGGCGTGCTCGCGCACCACGCTCTCGATCTGGCTCGCCGTCGCGCCGGAGCGGACGATCGCGTAGCGCGTGCCCTCCCGGGTGGCCTGCGCGAGGGTGTTGTAGTGCCAGACGGCCCGCGCCCCGTCGACCAGTCCGAGCACGATCATGAGGAACACCGGCGCCACGACGGCGAACTCGACGAGCGACTGTCCCCGGTGGTCAGTGAGCCTGCGCATCATTCGACCACCCTCATCACGACCTGGCGGGAGATGTCGACGCTCGACGGGATGCCCGGCCATGGAACCAGCGTGTGGAAGGTGTGCTGCACCCTGACGCCGATGTAGCGTCCGCCGGTGGCGTCGGCGTCGGGGCCGGTGACGGTGACAGTCGGCTGGGGGTTCAGCGTCCCCGCGTCTTCGAGAGCGGCTGCGCGGATCCCCGCCGTGTCGTTCGGGTTCTCGGAGGCGTACTGAGCGCCGTTGCGGGCGGCGCCGGCCACAGTGACCGACGCGTAGTACAGGCGGCCGAAATCCACCGCCCCGAGCAGGAGAACGAGAAGCACGGGCAGCGCGATCGAGAGCTCGACCAGACTCTGTCCGCGCTCCCTGTCGCGTCGGTGTCGCTGCCAGACGTGCGCGCCTCTCATCGCGCGGGCCCTTCCACAACCGTACGCGCGTATCCATTTCAGAATCGGACGGAGCGCCGCCGATCTGTAACCGGGGGCGCACGGATGCGAGGGCCAGCGCTGGTGGAGAGCTATTCGACCAGACGCACGAACTTCAGGAGGGCGTCCTCGTCATAGACGCCGGTGAGCGCGCCCGTGGTGAGCTCGGCCTGAACGAAGCGCGCCTTGATTTCGCACGCGTTGCCCTGGCACTTTCCGGCGTCGTAGCCCTCGAGGAAAGCGAGGACGAACCCCGTGATCGTGACGGGCTGAGAGCCGGGGCCGAAGTTCGAGATGAGCGGGATGATGACGACTCGCTCGCTGCTCTTGCTTCCCGGAATGAACGGGTTGCACTGCTGCGCGATCTGGTAGACATGATCGCCGTCGGGGTCGGAGAACACTTCGCCGAAGGCGTCACATGCAGGGTCGGTCTTGGCCAGCCGCCAGTCGACAGCTTGGCGCGTCGCGCCGACGACGTTCCCGGGCTGCGTCTGGCACGACGCGCCGCTGCACTCGGGCGCGTTCTCCTGACACGTGCCGGCGCTGACGGCGGCCTGCGAGCAAATCGTGGAATCGCTGCCGTACTTGACGCCGGAGCAGTACTTGTCGGACTGTCCGCAGTTTCCGCTGCCGGACCCGTCGATACGGATGGGTCCGAAATTCCCCGTCATGGGGTTGTTGGCGTCGTACTTGAGTGTGACGAGCGCCCCGGGTATGGCTCCTTGCACTTCGCTATTGAGAAGCGCCCAGGGAACCACGCCCGACGTTCCCCCGGGCGTGGTCTTGATGGCGCCGGCCGAGGCCGTGACGTCGTGGCTCGTGATGCCGATGGCCCGCGCGAACACGAAGCGATGGTCTTCCCGGATCCTGACCTGGACCTCGGGATTCGGATTCTGTCCGCTCTTGGGAATCACCCGGATCTCTTCGATTTCATCGGGGTCGATGCCGTTCTTCTCGCCCCATTGGGTCGCCCGGTCGATCACCGCCTGGCGAACGGACGACGTGACGGGATCGGCCAGCTCCTGAGCGGCGGCGAGCGCCATAGCGTCGGCTGCGTTCTGGAGGGATCGCCGATGCGCGACGAAGCCGCCGATGTCGACGGCGAGCGCGGTCATGCCGAGGAGCACGACGATGAGTCCCGCGACGAGCGGCAGCACCTGTCCACGTTCGGAGCGCATGGGACCCCTCCTCACTCCAGCCGCATGTCCGTCTCGGACGTGAGGGTGATGGACGTCCCGACGGAGCCGGCGCTGAAGAAGTCCACGATGGCCCCCAGCGGGGTGATGAAGCGGTATTCGTAGGTGGCCTTCACGACGACGCTGTTCCCCGGGGCCATGCCGTTGGGGTAGACCTTCGTCGGGTCGGTGACAACGGTCAGGCGCGTCTTGTTCAGGCCTTCAGCCGTCTTGCAGACGCGGCCCACGACCGTCGTGTCGGTGACGCCGCAGTCGGCCTGGGTGCCGAAGACGGCGCCGATGGCGGCGTAGCGGGCGCCCTCCCTCGTCGCGTTCGCCAGGGCCACGTACGAGCGCATGCCCATGGCGAAGTCGATGATGCCGAAGACCACGATGAGCAGCACCGGCAGCACCAGGGCGAATTCGACGAGGCTCTGACCGCCCTCGCGAGAGGGGCGCTCCCTGTCCGGTGTGGCGTACGCCATCCCCGCTCCCTCCGGTACGGGACCTCCACCTACCAAACATCGGCAGATGAGCGCCTGTTCTGATGCGGTCCCGGGGTGAAGGTCCGGTGGTGATCCTGCGCGCTCCGGCGCACGTTACGTCGAGAAAATCGGCCCAACATGTAGTGCCGCGGCGGTTGACATGCCCAATATCTTGTGCTAGTTTTTGGCCCGCGGCGTTGTCGCGTGGCCGCCGCGCGGAGGGTGAAGGGAGATGCGCTGCCCGTACTGCGGCCATCCTGAGTCGAGGGTGACGGACTCCCGCGAGGCGGAGGACGGCATCCGGCGCCGCCGCGAGTGCCTGTCGTGCGGCCAGCGGTTCAGCACCTTCGAGCGGCTGCTCGTCTCCACGCTGTACGTCGTGAAGCGCGACGGGCGCCGCGAGCCCTTCGACCGGACGAAGCTGCTGACGGGGCTCCGGAAGGCGTGCGAAAAGCGTCCGCTGCCGACGGGCACGGTCGAAGCGGTCGCCGCCGACATCGAGAGCGCGCTCACGGCGCTGGGCGTGGCCGAGGTTCCGAGCCGCGACATCGGTGAGCTCGTGATGGAGCGCCTGCGCGGGCTCGACCCCATCGCCTACATCCGGTTCGCGAGCGTGTACCGGCGCTTCCAGGACCTCGACGAGCTCCGGGACGAGGTCGAGCGGCTGTCCCGGCCGGCGCCGCGGGGGCCTTCGCCCGACCAGCTTCCGCTGTTCAGCGCGGAGTCCGTGGGAGGGATACGTGCGCTGCCGCCCCGACGGCGCCGTGGCC
>DATLZC010000003.1:0-10509 GCA_035574215.1 Dehalococcoidia bacterium
CGGCCTCGACCCGCTGCAGGTCCGTCTCCAGAACGCCGTCGGCGAAGGCGATGAGATGCCGAGCCAGCAGAAGTACCCCCGCATCGGGCTCCGGGAGACCCTCGAGGCCGTGGCGCGGAGCGACCTCTGGCGCGAGCGCGAAGCGTTCAAGGCCGCGGCGCCTCCGGGGAAGAAGCGCGGCGTCGGCCTCGCCGTCGGCGGCTGGCTGGGCGGCCTGCAGCCCGCCAGCGCGGTCGTCGAGCTCAACGGCGACGGCACCATCAACGTCGTCGTGGGCGCCAACGACGTCACCGGCACGACGACCACGTTTGCCCAGATCGCCGCGGAGGAGCTCTCGGTCAGCGTCGACCAGGTGCACGTGCTCGTGGGCGACACGCGGACGGCGCCGTTCGCGGGGATGAGCGCCGGATCAAAGACGCTGTTTACCGTCGGACGCGCCGTGAAGGCCGCGGCGGAGGACGCGCGCCGGCAGATTCTCGCCGTCGCCGCCGAACGGCTGGGTGTCACGGCGGAGGATGAGCTCGAGCTCTCCGGCGGCGAGGTGCGCGTGAAGGGACAGCCCGACAAAGCCCTGAGCTTCCGGCGCATCGGCGGTATCACGACCGGCTTCGGGGCGCAGCACGCGCCCATCGTCGGCCGCGGGTCCATCACCGCGCGCCGGCAGGCGCCGGGCTTCACGGCGCAGCTCGCCGGCGTCGAGGTGGACGAAGACACCGGCGAGGTCACCGTACTGCGCTGGGTGAGCGCGCAGGACGCCGGCTTCGCGGTCAATCCGCTGAACGTCGAGGGCCAGATCCAGGGCGGCACAGCCCAGGGCATCGGCATCGCGCTATGGGAGGAGATGGTGTTCGACAGCGACGGCCGTCTGCGCAACCCGTCGTTGCTGGACTATCGCATGCCCACCGCAGCCGACGTGCCCGCCATCGAGACGATCATCGTCGAGGTGCCGTCGGAAGACGGGCCTTACGGCGCGCGGGGCGTGGGCGAGCCATCCATCGTTCCGGGCGCCGCGGCCGTCGGCAACGCCATCCGGGACGCTCTCGGTGTGCGCGTCACGGAGGCGCCCATCACTCCCGAGCGGATCCTCCGGGCCCTCGGACGCTGTTAGGGCTCTTCGCGCCAGGGTACTTCGAACAGCCGCATGGGCTCCTCGAAGCCGCGGAGAGTCACCGGCCCGCGGTCACGGAACTCGACACCCTTCCCCGCGCAGAGCTGCCGGACGACATCCGAGCAGAAGATCTCGCCCGGCCCGGCCTCGTGGCAGATGCGCGCCGCGGTGTCCACGGCCGTCCCATACAGATCCCCGGCCTCCGCGATGGGCTCGCCCGCGTTCAATCCGATGTGCACGCGAAGGTCAGCGTCGCCCGCGAGAGCGGCGCTCCGCTGGATCGCCCGCGCGCACTCGACCGCCCGGAACGCTGACGAGAAGGACGCCATGATTCCGTCGCCGGTGTGCTTGATTTCGGCGCCTCCGTATTCGGCGAGCGCGGCCCGCACGATGGTGTCGTGCGTCCGGCGAACGTCCTGAGCCCGAGCGTCGCTCATGGCGTGCGCCAGGCGCGTGGACCCCGTCAGGTCCGTGAAGAGAATCGTCACGGTGCCCGACACTACGGCCGGCGCCGAGCCCGCCTCAGGCGTCAGCTCGACACCGAGAAACTCGCCCATCGCCCTCAAGGTCGCGACCGCGTCGCCCTCCCACGGGTTGTGCTGGGTGCCTTCGAGGGTCACGAAGCGTGCGCCGGGAATCAGCGAAGCGAGGATTTGGCCCTGGCGTATCGGGATGGAGAGGCTCTGCCGGCGGTGGAGCACGAGTGTCGGCGCGCGGACCGCTGCCGCGGCAGCGGCGACGTCCAGCTCGTACGCGAGCGTATACAAGCGGGCGGCCACCTCCGGCGAGATGAGCTCGCGGAAGCGCTCAGGCTGACGAAACGGCGAGGCTCGCGCCTCCGGATTGGTCCGATGGGTCAGAAGCAGCAGAGCCGCATCCGGCATGACCCGGAGCGTCTCGACCAGCCGGTCCTTCCATTCCTTCGTGGCGATGTCCGCCCCTCGCGCGTACGCGCCGTCGAGAACGAGACGCGACACCCGCTCGGGATGACGGGCGGCGTACGTCACCGCGATCGGCGCGCCGAACGCCGTGCCGTAGAGCGTCATCCGGTCGAGACCGAGGCTATCGGCCACCGCCTCGATATCCAGTACGAGCGCGTCGACGTCGAGCCGCTCTGGATGCCGCTCGGACAGGCCGTTACCTCTCGCGTCGTATCGCACGACGGTGAACCTGCGGCCGAGCGCCTCGAAGAACGACCGGAACGCGTCGTCCGCCCACAACAGCTCGAGATGGCTGACCCACCCGCGGACGTACATCAGCGGGGGCCCGTCTCCGTGGAGACAGTAGGCGATGCGCACGCCGTCCGCGGTCATCGCGTACTGGATCGGCGTGGCCATGGCGCTCCCTCTCACGCCCGCGGAGGGCGACGCGGGCGTGCGTTGCAAATCGGAGGATACAAGCGTATCATCCTCGACCATCCGCGTCACGCTGTGCGTCCTCGCTCGAGGAAGGGCTGTCGCGGTCCATGGAGGGGGTCGCCATGCCGATGATGCAGGCGATGGTCGAACGGGCGAATCAGCGATTCAACAGGGAGAACATCAAAGATGTCGCCGCGCGACGCGAGTCGCTGGCGCCCGGCGCCGACCTCGCCGACAGCGCGCGTGCCCTCGGGGTCGCCTCAAACGGGCGGGAGCAGGAATTCCTCCGGTCGTGGCCCGCGGGAGTGAAGGAGGCCATCCGCGCCGCGGTCTACAGCGCGGTCACTCGACCGGAAGGGCCGCTGCCGGTCCAGTTCGTCTGGGCGCCGGGGTACGATTTCGAGGTCACGGTCTGGGAGGTCGCAGGCACGCCCGAGAGCCTCGGCGGCATGACGATCGCGCTCAAGAGTCCCGTGCCGGGCAGATAGCCCGCGCGCGGCCACGGCCGATACTTCCGGGGGCGAGCTTGCCTCGGGAGGTGTCTCTTGCGCCGGCCGCGCGTCACCAGCTTCGTGCCCGCCCTGGCGATCCTCGTGCTGGGCGCGCTCGCCGTCAACGCCGTCCAGGCGGCGGTCGTGCTGGCCAGCGTCGCGCGGGGAGAAATTCTCACCGATTGGACCGCCTTCTACGCGGCCGCGCATCTCGTGTGGGACGGCGCCGGCCGCTCGCTCTACGACGCCTCCGCTCAGGAGGCGATGCAGCGGGCGCTGTTCGGTCCGTCCGGCGAGCCGTTCGCCTTCACCCAGCCCGCGTTCGTCGCCGTGGCCATGGCGCCGCTCGGCGTGCTCTCCTTCCGAGCGAGCTACTGGGTTTGGATGGCCGTCAACATCGCGGTTGGGGGACCGTCGCTGGCTGCGCTGTGGCGGGCGTTCGCCGGCGTGTCCGCGCGGCGGCGCGCGGCGACCCTGGCGCTGGCCGCGACCTCGACGCCCGCCCTGGCGGTGATCCTCAACGGCCAGCTCGAGTTCTTCGCGCTCGCGGGCCTCGTCGGCTGCTACGCCATGGTGCGGCGCGGGCATCCTTTCGCCGCCGGCGCCGCGCTCACCCTCGCCCTCGCCAAGCCGCAGCTCGCCACAGGCGCGGCGCTCCTCCTGCTCGTGGCCCGGCAGTGGCGGCCCCTCGTCTCCTTCGCCGCCCTCGGCCTGCCGCTGCTCATCGTCCCCGCCGTGACCTTGGGTCCCGGGACGCTCGCCGATCAGACGGCGCTGCTCTTCTCGTTCGCGCGCTCGTCCGAGGACCTGCGGGTCCACGCCGAGATGATGGCCAACATCCGGGGCGCCGTGGTGAGCCTCACCGGCTCGGGAAGCGCCCTGCTCTGGGGGCCTCCGTTCCTCATCGTGGCGTCGACGGCGTTCGTCGTCTCCGTGCGGACGTGGTCGAAGGCGAGCACGAGCCCGGAGCAGGCGTGGGCGCTCGCGTTCTTGGTCCCCCTGCTGGTGTCGCCCCACCTCCATGTGCAAAGTCTGACGCTGCTGGCGGGCTTCGCGGCGCTGTACGCCCGCGCCGCCGATGCGGCGGGCCGTCCGCTGCGGTGGGAGTGGCTCCTCGGGGGCTTCGCCGGCGCGACGGCGCTCTGGGCGATGACGATGGCCGGCTTCGCTGCGCTCGTGGCGCTGTCGATGGCGGCGTTCACCGTCGCCGCGCGCCGCTGGCCCGAACCCGCCACGGCCGCCGCGGGCCGCGAGCTCGCGCGGGCGGCGTGACGCCGCTCACTCGGCCGTGAGGACCTGCAGCCCGTGACGCTGCGACAGGCGTGGCGCCACGGGAATCGCATCGGCGCGCGCGGCGAACACGAGATCGTCGCCGAAACCCAACGCCTCGAGGCGCCGTCCGTGGGCGGAAGCGCGGAAGGCAGCGAGCGCGTCGCCCTCCGTCGCCCGCCATACGTCGAGCGCGACGAGCGCCTCGTCGGTCGGGGCGACGCCTTCCCCCAACGCCAGGTCGACGAAGGCGCCCGCCACCGCCACATCCTCCAGCGCCACCCGCGCGCCCCGCTCGCGCCCGGCGCACATCACCGTGAGCCGGCTGGCGGCCCGGGCCTCGGCCAGCGCCGCGCCCAGCGCCGCAGCGCGGTTCACCAGCGCGCCCGCGAAGGCCGCGCGGGCCCCGCGCAGGCCCGCGAACGCGCGCGTTCCGTTCGTCGTCGCGAAGACCAGCGTCCGGCCGCGCAGCACAGCCCGTGAGAGCTCGACCGGCGAATTGCCGAAGTCGAACCCCTTGGGCCGCCGCGCGCGCGTTTCCCCGCAGAGAAGCGGCCGGCCGCCCGCCGCCGAAAGCGAGGCAGCCGCCTCCCGGGCCGCCCGCAGGCTTCCGCACACGATGACAGCGGACGCCCCGCTCCCGAACGCCGCCGCGATCGACGTGGTCGCGCGAAGCGCATCGACGACGATGACGACGTCGCCGTCGGGCTCGCGCAGGTGCGGGAGTAGCGCGACGTGGAGCTCCAGACGGTTCATGTCGCTGGGCCTCTCGAGCGCGCCTCGCCCGGGCGGACAACAGAAAACGGGCGCTTCGTCAGGAAGCGCCCGTGGACGTCGCATCCGCAGCGAAAGGGCTTACCCCTGCTTGCGCCGGTCGAAGTCATCCAGGTCGAGGCTTTCGATGAACTCCCGGAACGCGGACATCTTCTCCAGCTCCTCGGGGCTGGGCTTCGTGGTCCGCTCGATGGTGTGCTCCTCGGTGGCCTCGACGGGCTCGCCCTCCTTGTCGAGGAAGACGCCCGCCTTCTCGAGCACGGACTCCTCGGCGTAGATGGGCACCTTCGCGCGAACCGCCAGCGCAATGGCGTCGCTCGGCCGCGAGTCGATCTCGAGTGTGCGCCCGTCCTGAGTGAGCACCACCCGGGCGAAGAAGGTGTCGTTCGAGAGGTCGTTCACCACGATGTACTCGATGGTGGCGCCGAGGGAGTCGATGACGGAGCGCAGGAGGTCGTGGGTCAGGGGACGGGCGACGGCCACATCCTGGAGGCGGACGGCGATGGCGTCGGCCTCGGCGGCGCCGATCCAGATGGGCAGATAGCGGTCGGCGTTCTTCTCTTTGAGGATCACGACGCGCTGGTAGTTCACCAGGTTGACCCGGATGCTTTCGATCGTCAACTCAATCACGTGCGCTCACCTCGGGTTGCGCTGCTGAGTCAGTCTAGCGTTCATCGGAGAAGGGTGTCAATTGCGCGCCTTCCTCAACAGTTCTCCCTCCCGTCACGCGACGCCGCTTGCAGGCCGCTGACGCTCCACCTGCGCCGAAATCCCGTACTTCCAGTCTACCCACAGGCTCAAGCCCGCCACCGCGGCCATGATGACCGCGATGCCGAGAATCACCGTGCTCACCCCGTAGATGTCGGCCACACCGCCCGCAAGCATGAGGGGGATGATGGAGACGCCATTGGCGAGCACCACCTGCGCGGCGAACACCCGCCCACGCATCTCCGCGGGTGCGCGCTCGTGCAGGATCGTCTGCGCGGGGGCGTTGACCAGCGCGAAGGAGAAGCCGAGCGGTCCGGAGAGCAACGTGGTCAGCGCCACGAGGATGGAGAGCCCGCCGAACCGCTGCGCCGTCTCTTCCGCGAACGGATTCAGGTGCTCGGTGCGCCGGAGCGCGTCCCCGATGGTCTCGACCATGCCGAACGCCGCGAGACACACGGCGAGCCCCGTAAGGCCGATGGCGACGGTGCGCACCTTGCCGAAGCGGTTCGCGACGCGGGGCAGGAACCGGAAGCCCAGGAGCGCCCCGAAGGCCACGGGCGCGAACACGCTGACGGCGCGGTCGGGCGCGATCCGCAGGATCGCCTGCATGTACCGCGGGACGAGGACCGCGAACAGCAGCACCAGCGTGCTCGCCAGCGTCACGTGCAGCATCGCGAGGTTGGTCGTGGGGTCGTTGCGGATGCTCCGCAGGGCCGTCCAGTACTCCGACGCCGCGAGCCGGAAATCCTCGAGCGTCGGCAACTGACGCTCGGGCCGCCCGTCGTCGTGCTCCACCGTCGGCAGCATCCTCGCGAGCGCCGACGCCGCGAGCAACAGCGCGATGCAGATGACGAACAGCACCTCGGGACCGAACGTGGCCAGCACGATGGGCGACAGCACGATCATCCCGGCGAGCTGGCAGATGGTCACCGTCATGCTGTAGGTGCTGTTGGCGGCGATGAGGTCTTCGCGCGACACGAGGAAGGGGATCGTCACCGTGTTCGCGGTATTGAAGAACTGCCCGGCCGTGGCGAAGACCAGGTTGATGCCGATGAGGCCCCACGCGTGGTCGACGCTGATCAGAAAGCCGACAGTGGCGAGCGCCCGGATCAGGTTCGTGATGATGAGGAGGCGCCGCTTGCTCCAGAGGTCCACGAGCACGCCCGAGAACACCCCGGCGATGAACGTGGGAACCACGTAGGAGAGCACCAGCACGCTCGTAAACGTCGACGTCTTCGTCAGGTCGGTCACGACCACGAGGAGGCCGAACAGGAGGGCGTTCTGCGCGGTCTGCCCGAGGAGCTGGACGAGGAACAGGATGAAGAAGCCGCGGTTCCGCAGGACCGACGTCGGCCTCCGGGGAGGGGCCGCGCCCGGCGCATACCGCACGCCCGAGGCTCGCGACGTCACGGCGCCGCCTCGCTGTATCGGCTGCGGAGCCAGTACCAGACCGCCGCCACGCCCACGACGACGCCCACGGCCACAAAGATGCGGTCCGCGCCCAGCACCTGCGCGATGGCGCCGGTCAAGAGGATCGGCGCGATCGACGCGAGGTTGCTCAACACGACCTGCGCGGCGAACACCCGGCCCTGCATCTCCACCGGGACTCGTTCGTTCACGATTGACCGCGCCGCGATGTTGATGAGCGTGTAGGCCCCCGCCAGAAGCACGGCGAACACCGAGGTGACCAGCAGGCGCGCGCCGGTCGCATTCAACCCGAACAGGTCTTCGAACGCCGCCCCGACCGGCTTCACCATCCCGATGACGACCATCCCGAGCACGAGCACGCCGAAGGAGAGCGCCACGATCTGCGCCTTCGAGAGGAAGCGCTCCAGCCCCGGCGCGAGGCGCATGCCACCGAGAATGCCCAGCGCCGCGGGCGACAGGACGAAGATGGCCCATTGGGGCGCGACGTGCAAAACGCCGTCGACGTACCGCGGGGCCAGGCTCACCGTGACCAGCGCCGTCACGCTCGCGAGCGTGACGATGATGACGCTCATGTACGACGGCGTGTCCTTCGAGAGCGTCCGCCAGGCGCGCGCAAACTGCTCTCGAACCTCGCGCACGGTCACCCGCCGAATCCCCCGCGCGCTCTCGAACCCGAATCCGAGGGTCGTGCCGAAGAACACCGCTCCGGCGAAGAACAACACCGCCGCGACCAGAAACAGGGGCGGCACGAAGAGCGCGAGGAACAGCGGCGCCAGCACCGCCATCCCCGCCACCTGCGAGATCAGGGAGCCGAGGTTGTTGGCGGCGTTCGCCGCCGTCAGGTCCTGCCTCGGTACCACGAGAGGAAGCGCCGCGCCCTCCGCCGGCGAGATGAACTGCGACGCCAGTGCCAGGAGCAGGCCCATGCCGTAGAGCGTCCACACGCTCTCGTAAGACCCGATGAGCAGGAACGCGAGCACGCCTCGCGCGAGGTTGCCCCCGAACAGCACCAGCCCCTTCGGGACCCGGTCGGCGAGCACGCCGCTGAAGGACCCGAGCACCGCCGACGGCAGGATGTACGACACCACGAAGAGGCTCGAGTGGATGGCGGAGCCGGTCTCGCGCACGACCAGGATGAGCAGCGCATACAACACGGCGTTGGCCGCGGTGTGCGACGTGAGCCGGCCGAGCCAGAACCGGAGGTAGGTGTCGCGCTCGAAGAGATACGCCCCGCCGGCGAGCGACGAGAGGCGCGCCACCAACGAACGGGCGTCGATCGCCACGGTCTGGCCCATCGCTTCAGTCGCGTTCGAACAGGAGGCGCACCTTGGCCTCATCCGGCTCAGGGCCACGCTCGATGAACGCCTTGAGCCGCTTCTCGAGGGTCACCCGGTCCAGGAGGACACGCCGCCCGCACGTGCGGCATCGCAGGCCGATGTCCGCCCCCAGCCGCACCACCTCCCACTCGAAGCCGCCGCACGGGTGCGGCTTTCGCAGACGCACGATATCGCCCATGCGGAAGTCGATCACCGTCACGGACGCGTCACCTCCGAGCCCAAGGCGGCGTCGATCTCCGCTTTCAACCGGAGGGCCGCCTCGCGCACGGCGTCCGCGAAGCGCGGTCCCGACCCCGCGTAGATAACGGACCTCGAGGCGCTGACGATGAGGCCGCGTCCGCGGGCGTCGGCCCCCGCGCGAACCGCCGCCCGGACGTCGCCCCCTTGCGCCCCCACTCCGGGTACGAGGAACGGCGTCTCGGGGCACAGCGCCCGCAACCGGGAGAGCTCATCGGGATACGTCGCGCCCGCGACGAGGCCGACGTTCCCGTGACGGTCCCACGTCCGGGCCGACAACGCCACCACCTCGTACAGCGGCCTCGGGCCGTCGGCGGTGTCGACGAGGAGGTCCTGCAGGTCGCGGGCCCCCGGATTGGAGGTGCGGCAGACGATGAAGACGCCTCTGTCCGGCCGCTCGAGAAAAGGCTCCAGACTGTCGGCCCCGAGGTACGCGTTCACCGTGACGGCGTCGGCGCCCACCGCGTCGAACAGCGCCTCGGCGTACGCCCGTGCGGTGTGGCCTACGTCGCCGCGCTTCGCGTCCACGATCGCGATCACGCCGTCTGGCACCGCGTCAACGGTAGCCTTCAGCGCGTCGAACCCCGACCGACCCAGACGCTCGTAGAACGCGATGTTGGGTTTGTACGCGCACACGAGGTCCGCGGTGGCCTCGATCACCGCGCGGTTGAACGCGACGACGTCGTCGACCGGCATGCGCTCGGGCTCCGGGTCGAGCCCCACACAGAGGAGGCTTCCGGAGCGCTCCCACGCCGCCTCGAGCCGTTCGCGGAAGGTCATGGCTGCTCCTCGGGCAACGGCAGGACCTGGCGCAGACGCGCGCGGAGCCGCGCGAAGGCGTCGGGGTCCCCGGACGTCAGATACGTCACGCGGCCGACTCGGTCAGGCGGCGCAAGCAAGCCACGCTCCTGCAGGACCTCTCGTACGCGGCGCGCGACGGGCTCGGCGGTGGCGATGACCTCGACGCCGGGGCCGACGATGCGCTGGATGGCGGGCTTCAGAAAGAAGTAGTGGGTGCACCCCAGCGCCAGGGCGTCGACCGGTTCCCGCAAGACGGGAGCCAGCGTTGCGCGCAGCGCCTCCGTTGGTTCGAGGTCGCCGCGCTCGACCGCCTCCGCCAGTCCGGCGCCCGCGAGCGCGATCACGGAGGCGCCGTTCGCGTAGCGTTCGACCAGCGTCGCGAGACGCGCCCCTTCCACCGTGCCGGCTGTCGCCAGGACGGCGATCCGCCCTGTCCGCGTACGAGCCGCCGCGGGTTTCACCGCCGGTTCCATCGCCACAAAGGGTACCGGATAACGGGCTCGGAGATGTTCCGCGGCCGCCGACGTCGCGGTGTTGCACGCGATGACCACGAGCTTCGCACCGCGTTCCAACAGCCGCTCCGTCGCAGCCTCCGCCAGCGCTCGCACCTCCGCCTCGGGCCGGTCGCCGTAGGGGAAGTGGGCGCTGTCCGCGAAGTAGACCAGGTCCTCCGAAGGAAGCAGGCGCCGGATCTCGGCGAGAACGGTCAGCCCGCCGACTCCCGAATCGAAGATGCCGATGGGGCGGGGGTCGGACATGCGGACTCCTGCGCCGATACTAGGCGGCGCAGGGATGGCCCGTCAAGGCGTGCGCCGAGTGATGGTTGCAGAGTGGTCCGTCGCTGGGTATACTTGAGCGCTTGCGCTTGACGCACGAGTCCCCGATTTGTTAGAGTCTTGCACGGCTAGACAGCGCTACCCCTTTGTCGATTCCCCAAACTGGCTTGCTCATTGGGGCGCTTTGCCATTTTCAGGGCCCGAACGCTTAGTCGCTTGCGA
>DATLZC010000004.1:0-6330 GCA_035574215.1 Dehalococcoidia bacterium
AGGTCCAGTACGGGCTTCGGCCCGCGGTCCTCGAAGGCCCGCGCCTCATCGAGGAACCGCCGCTCGAACTCTTCGACGTCGATCGCGCCCTGGACGAACTCCGAAATCAGGTCGCGCAGCCGGCGCTCCGCTCGCCGGGCCTCAGACGCTAGCCGTACACCCATGGCCGACCCTCCCCTCCACTGGTGCGAACCCGAGCTCCGCCGCATGTTCAACGACGGCGGTGTCTGGGAAGACGCGCAGGCGGGTCGCCTCTCCCAGGTCGTACGGAAGGAACGTCACCCGAGCCCTCCCCGCGCCCGCGAGCCGTTGTGCACGCGAAGTCAGATTATCACATACCACGATCGCCGGGGTCGGCGCGTGGCCCTCGTACACCAGTATCTTCGACCGGACGGGACGCTGGGCGGCTCGGGGAAGCCTGACCCGAAAGAGCTTCTCGTCGAAGGCGTGCTGTTCCGGGCGCGGGCGCGCCCCCAGGCGGGTTCGTAACCGTCCACTCGGCCGTTCCCTCAACGCCGCCACGATGGTATGCATGGGGCCACCCGCGGCCCGCTGCGCCGCTCACCGTTCGGAAGGAGTGGACCCCATGAAGACCCGCACATGCGTGAAGATGGCCCAGAAGGTCGTCGAGATGCAGGACCTCGACATCGCCGACCCCGGACCGGGCGAGGTCATCGTCCGGACGACGATGGCGACCATCTGCGGCAGCGACATCCATCTGCTCGACGAGATGCCCCTTCCGCCCGGCCTGCCCATGGGCCACGAAGCCGTCGGCGTCGTCGAGGCCGTCGGCCCCGGCGTCACCCGGTTCAAGCCGGGCGACCGGGTCGCCGCGTCCTGCCTGAACGGCTGCGGGACCTGCGACCGCTGCCTCGAAGGCGACATCCAGCTCTGCCAGACGTTCGGCGCGCCGATGAACCTCCTCTTCGGATGTCAGGGGCAGTACTTCAAGGTCCGCGGGGCCGACGTCTCCATGGCCCACGTCCCGTCGACCGTCGACGACGAGCACGCCGTGCTCGCGACCGACATTATGTCGACGGGCTTCGGCGCCATCGAGCGCGCGGGCATGCGCCCGGGCGACACCGTCGCTATCTTCGCGCAGGGGCCTGTGGGCCTGTGCGCCACGGCGGGCGCGCGGCTCATGGGCGCCGGCCGCATCATCACCGTCGAGTCCGTCCCCGAGCGCATCGAAATGTCCAAGCGGCTCGGCGCCGACATCGTTCTCGACCCCCAGAACGCGGTCGCCGAGATCATGGCGCTCACCAACAACCGCGGCGTCGACGTCGCGGTGGAGGCGCTCGGGCATCAGGTGACGTTCGAGAACTGCTGCGCCGTCGTGCGCATGGGAGGGACGGTCAGCAGCGTGGGCGTCTACGGCGCCTTCCCCACCCTCACGATGTCGACCGGCGGCAGCTTCCTCCACCGGCAGATCGTCACCACCTTCTGCCCCTCGGGCCGGCCCCGGCTCGAGCAGCTCTTCGGGCTCGTCGCCAACGGGAAGGTGAACCTGCGAGGCCTGTTCACTCACCGGATGAAGCTCGAGGAGGCGCCGAAGGCGTACGAGCTGTTCCGCGAGCGGAAGGGCGGCGTCCTGAAGATCGCGCTCGAGCCCTGACGCCGCGAGCCGAGGGACACGAGCCACGTGGGAGGCCACGCTGAAGCGTGGCCTTCATCCCCTTGGGCCGTGGCGGGTGGACGGGCGATTCATCAGGCCGCGCCCAGCTTCTGCTGGAAGAACGCCGTCTGGACCGGCGCGACCTCTTCGAACCACTGTCCCACATAGGCGTCGAAGTGGCCCACCGGGAGCAGGTACAGGCGCGCGTCGGGCGTGCGGCGGAACGCCCGCACGATGGCCGGCGCCGGCGTCAGCGTGTCTCGCTCGCCCGCGATGTACAGCACCGGGCACCGCAGCTTCGAGACGGACCGAATGGGCCGGTACAGCCCGATCCGCAGCGCCAGGCGCGCGGCGATCTCATTGCGCCACGTCGGCGCGTTGGTGACGATGGCCCGGTACCCCGGCTCCGACTCCGGGGTGGTGAGAAATCCCAGGGAACCCGGCGGGCCGATGAGGGGCACCAGGTACGGCGGGCGGCCGGTGGCCTGTCGCGCCACATCTCGCAGCGCGGCGAGCATCAGCGGCGCCACGCGCCGGAGTCCCGACTTCCCGACGCTGGCCCGTCCGTCCACCAGCGGGACCTGCGCCACCACTGCGCGCACGCGGCCGTCGCTCGCCGCGACCTCGAGAACGTGGCCCCCGCTGAAGGACGTGCCCCATAGCCCGATTCGGTCGGGGTCGACGCCGTCCAGCGAGCGGGCGAAGGCGATGGCGGCGCGCCAGTCCTCCTGCTGGCGGCGGATGTCCACCACCTGCCGGGGCTCGCCGCCGCTCTCCCCGAAGCCCCGGTAATCGAACGCGAGGCAGGCGAGGCCCGCAGCCGCGAACCGCTCCGCGAAGGCGTCCAACCGCGCCTCTTTGACGGCGCCGAGCCCGTGCCCGAGCACCACGCAGGGACGTCGCGCGGGCCCGGGGCCTTCCCCGGGGAAGAACAGCGCCGCCATCCGGACGCCACCGCTCTCGAACGTCACCGGCTCCCGGCGCACGCCGGACATCTCGCGCTTCGCTTCCATGGGCACGTTGCTCCTACCAGAGCGACCGGGCCGCCGTCCTGCCGTGCAGGTACTTGTCGGCGGCCAGCGCCGCGACGCACCCCTCCGCCGCCGCGATCACGGCCTGGCGAATCTCCTTGCATGTCACGTCGCCTACCGCGTACACGCCCGGCACGGACGTGCGCATCTCGCGGTCGACCTTGACGCATCCCGTCTCCGTAAGCTCGACGGCGCCCTTCAGGAAGTCGACGACAGGCTGCACGCCCTGCAAATAGATGAAGACGCCGCTCACCGCCAGCTCGACCTGCTTCCCCTCGCGGTCGCGGACGACGACGCCGGTCACGCCCGCGCCGTCGCGTTCACCCCGGATCTGGAGGAGCCGATGGCCCGTGAGGAGCTCGATTCGCGGGTCGCGGCGCAGCGCATCCTCGGCCTCGGGGTCGGCTCGCAGCCGCGGCCCCGGCGCGAGGACGTACACCGTGCGGGCGTACTTCGCCACGAGCAGCGCCTCTTCCACCGCCTCGTCGGTGTCGCCGGCCACGGCGACGACGGCGTCGCCGAAGAAGGCGGCGTCGCATGTCGCGCAGTAGCTCACGCCTCGTCCCAGGAACTCGGCCTCGCCCGGAATGACCGGCTTGCGCCCCATGGAGCCGGTGGCGACGATGAGCGTGCGGCCCTGATACGTCCCGTTCGCCGCCACCACTGTCTTTACCTCGCCCGCGACGTCGGCTTCGAGGACCTGAGTCTGGACGTATTCGGCGCCGAAGTCGATGGCCTGCTTCCGGAAGATCTCCAGCAGCTCGAGGCCGGTCCGGACGCCGGGGACGCCGGGATAGTTTTCGATCTTCTGGGTGAGCCCGAGCGCCCCCGCCGCCGGCGACCGGTCGAGCACGACGGTGCTGAGCTTCGCCCGAGCGGCGAACTGCGCCGCCGTGAGGCCCGCTGGTCCTCCGCCCACAATGACGACGTCGTAGACCTTCCCCGGCCCGGGAAACGCGAACGATGGGGTCGTGACCACGCGCACACCTCCGACGTGGTGTCGCGTGCAAGTATGCCATGGCGGCCTCGCTCCGTGACCGGCCGGGCGGCCCGCCGGTAGAGAGACGTTCGGTACGTGCGGCCGTGCCTCTCCGTTTGACCCAGCCGACCCGCTGCCGCATCATGACCGCGCCTGCGCCCACTGATGGACACACCGGAGGACCGTGAACGATGATGCCGCTCGAAGGCCTGAAGGTGCTCGACCTCTCCCGCCTCGCGCCGGGCCCGTTTTGCTCGATGCTCCTGGGCGACCTGGGCGCCGACGTCGTCGTCGTCGAGCCGCCGCCGAGCGCCCGGCCGACGATGGCGCTGGGCGCGCTGGCGCGCTCCGGCGACGAAGCGCGGGCCGCGGCCTACAACGTCATGGGCCGCAACAAGCGGAGCATCATCCTCAACCTGCGGGACGACGAAGCGCGCAAGGCCTTCTACCGCATGGCCGAGACCGCCGACGTCGTTCTCGAAGGCTTCCGCCCCGGCGTGGTCCAACGGCTGGGCGTGGACTACGAGACCATCGCCCGCATCAACCCGCGGGTGGTGTACTGCTCGCTCTCCGGGTACGGCCAGACCGGGCCCTACCGCGACCTCGTGGGACACGACATCAACTACATCTCCGTAGGGGGCGCGCTCGGCATGATCGGCTGGCCGGGGCAACCGCCGGCCATCCCCATGAACCTGCTGGCCGATTTCGCCGGCGGCGGCCTCCACGCCGCCTTCGCCATCCTCGCGGCGCTCATCGCCCGCGAGCGCACTGGCCGGGGCCAGTACGTCGACGTCGCGATGTCGGACGGGGTGCTGTACTTACTGGCGAGCCTGATCGGCGGGTACTTCGGGAGCGGGTCAGTGCCCACGCCCGGGGGGACGGTCCTCAACGGGGCCGTGCCCCACTACAACGTCTATCAGTGCAAGGACGGCCGCTGGATCAGCGTGGGTTCCCTCGAGACCCACTTCTTCGCCAACCTCTGCAAGGCGATGGGCAGGGAAGACTTCATCCCGCACCAGTACGACAGCGCCAAGCGCGAGGAGATCTTCGACCACTTCCGCCGCCAGTTCCTCACGAAGACCAGGGACGAGTGGTTCGAGATCCTGAAGCAGACCGACATCTGCGCCGCTCCGGTCTACACCCTCGACGAGGCGCTGCGGGACCCGCACAACCTGAGCCGCGGCATGGTGCAGGAGATCGACCACCCCACGCTGGGACCGGTGAAGACGGTCGGCATCGGCCCGAAGTTCTCCGACACGCAGCCCCGTCTCCGCTCGACGGCGCCGACGCCCGGGCAGCACACCGACGAGCTCCTGCGGGAGGCCGGCTACAGCGACGCCGAGATCGCCTCGCTGCGGGAGCGGGGCGCCGTCGCCTAACCGTCAGGCGCCGCTCGAAGGCGCCGCTTCCCCGGCCAGCGTGACGTCGCTCGGCGGCTCCTGCGCGGATTCCGAGGGGAGCGGCTCGCGCGCGTCGGCTCGCAGCCACCACACGAGGACCAGGGGCGCGACGACCGCGAGGGCCAGCGCCGACACCCGGAAGACGGCGAGCAACGACACGTGGTCGGCTACGAGGCCGAGCAATGGCTCGGCGGGCGCGATGGCGAGGCTGAAGAGCAGCGACCGCACCGACAGCACGGTCGCGCGATGCGAGCTCGGCACGCGTTGGTTCAGATAGTCTCCGGCGAGCGGCTGCAGCAGATTCCGGACGCCCACGACCGCGGGGAACGCCGCGAACGCCCAGACGGTGTCGGCCGTGCCCAGAAGGGCGTACATGGCGACGAGGGCGCCCGCCATCCAGAAGTACACACCCCGCCGGCCCGCGATCCGTACGAGCCGGTACGCCACCAGCGCCGTCGCCACACCGGCGAGGAGATTCGGGGCCTGGACGAATCCGAAGTTCCGGACGGCCACCCCGTGCCGGTCGAGAAACGGCTGCTGGAAGAACACCGCGGGCGCGAACGACGCCACGCCGATCACCGTGGCCACCCCCATGAACGACCGGACGGCGGGCCGCTGCCAGACGATGTCGCGGGCGTCGCGGAAGAGGTCGACGTACCGCACCGTCTCGCCGGCATGGAGCGGCGGCTCCCGCATCATGAGCGCCATCACCATGGCGAGCGCGGCGACGACGGAGCTCACGGCGACCGGGAACGCCAGGTTCGTGGCCTCGGCCATCGGTCCGCCCACGATGGTGCCGCCCAACGCGCCCGCCGCCATGACGGCCCAGACGCGGCCGCTCACCTTCGCGAACTCCTCCTCGCGTCCCACCATCTTGAGGCTGTCGAACAGGATGGCGCTGTCGGCCCCGGACATGAACGTCAGTGAGATGGCCCACAAGCTGTAGGAGAAGAGGATGACGAGGTAGTTGCCCGTGAGCCCGAAGATGAGGATGGCGACGGAGAAGAAACCGCTGCTCAGGACGAGGGAGGTTCGCCGCCCGAACCGGTCGGCGAAGGCGCCGGACGGCACCTCGAGCAGCACGACGAGCAGCCAGAACGGCACGTCGAGCAGGGTGATCTGGGTGAGGGAGAATCCGCGGTAGTCGCGGAGATAGAGCACCCAGATGGAGTGCCAGAACTGGAAGTTCATCAGAAAGGCGAACGCGTACGTCTTCCATACGTTCGCCAGGTACGCTCTCTCGTCGGCATGCGAGATGCCCATGAGGACCAAATCATACGGCGGGGGCGCCGCTCCGCGCCACCC
>DATLZC010000005.1:0-9691 GCA_035574215.1 Dehalococcoidia bacterium
AACGTCATCTCGATCACGGACGGGCAGATCTTCCTCGAGACGGACCTCTTCAACGCGGGGATCCGGCCGGCGATCAACGCGGGCATCTCGGTGAGCCGAGTGGGGAGCGCCGCGCAGCGGAAGGCGATGCGTCAGGTGGCGGGCCAGCTCCGGCTCGACATGGCCCAGTTCGCGGAGCTGCAGGCGTTCGCGCAGTTCGGGACGTCGGACCTCGACGTGGCGACGCGGCGGCAACTGGAGCGCGGTCTGCGCGCCCAGGAGGTGCTCAAGCAGCCGCAATACTCGCCGCTGCCCATGCACCAGCAGGTCGAGATCCTGTTCGCGCTCATCCACGGCTACCTGGACGACGTGCCGGTCGATAAGGTGCGCGCCTTCGAGAACGCGTTCCACAAGTTCATGGCGAGCAACCACCCCGAGATCGGCGAGGCCATCGAACGCGACCTGGCGATTTCGGACGAGACCGCCGAGAAGCTGCGAAACGCGATCGTGCAGTTCAAACAGACGGTGCCCTTCTAGCCGGGTTCCGGCCCGAAGGGGAGACGCATGGCGAACATCAGGGTCATCCGACGGCGCATCCGCAGCGTGCGGAACACCGCCAAGATCACGCGGGCGATGGAGCTGGTCGCCGCGTCGAAGATGCGCCGCACCCAGGCGCGGGCGCTGCAGACGCGGCCGTACGCCGAGAAGCTGCGCGAGGTGCTGGCGCATCTCGCGATGGCCGCGGGCGGCGAGGGCGCGCTCGACCATCCGTTCCTGCGCGAGCGGCCCGTGGAACGCGTCCTCATCGTCCACATGACGCCGGACCGGGGACTCTGCGGCGGCCTGAACGCCAACATGAACCGCCGCGCCGCCGCGTTCGCGCTCGAACAGACCGTCCCTGTCTCCTTCCTGACGGTGGGCAAGAAGGGCCGCGACTTCTTCGTGCGCACCGGGCAGCACATTGTCGCCGAATTCACCGGGCTCGGCGACTACCCGGAATCGGTCGACACGCTGCCCATCGCCCAGATCGCCATGGAGGAGTACCTCCAGGGCCGGGCCGACCGCGTGTATCTCATCTACCCGCTGTTCGTGAACACGGTGACCCAGCGCCCGACGGTGTTGCAGCTCCTGCCGGTGCAGCCGCCGCCGGAAACGGCCGAGGCGTTGGCCCGCAAGGTCGAGTACATCTACGAGCCCGGGCCCGCCGCCGTTCTCGCCAGCATCCTGCCGCGGTACGTCGAGATGCTGGTGTTCGAGGCCGTGCTCGAGACCGCCGCCAGCGAGCAATCGGCCCGCATGGTCGCCATGCGCAACGCGACCGACGCGGCGAACGACATGATCGAGACACTGACGCTGGTCTACAACAAGGCCCGTCAGGAGCAGATCACGAAGGAGCTGCTGGACATCGTCGGCGGCGTGTCGGCGCTCGAGAAGAAGTAGAAGGACGGAAGCATATGACGACAGCCATCGCAGCCGAAGGACGCGTCAGGCAGATCATCGGCACCGTCGTCGACGTGGAGTTCGAAGCCGGACATCTGCCCGAGCTCTTCAACGCCGTCGAGGTGTACTTCGACGACGGGCGGAAAGTCGTGACCGAAGTGGAGCAGCACCTGGGGAACAACTGGGTGCGCTGTCTGGCCATGGGGAGCACCGACGGCCTCCGGCGGGGGGCCCGGGCCGTGGACACCGGCCGGCCCATCGCCGTGCCCGTGGGCCCGAAGACGCTGGGACGGCTGTTCAACGTGCTCGGCGAGCCGCTCGACGGCAAAGGCGAGGTCGGCGCCGAAGAGACCTGGCCCATTCACCGCAAGCCGCCCGGCTTCGAGGAGCAGTCGACCCAGGTCCAGGTCCTCGAGACGGGCATCAAGGTCATCGACCTGATCGCGCCGCTGGTGCGGGGCGGGAAGGTCGGGCTCTTCGGCGGCGCGGGCGTGGGCAAGACGGTGCTCATCAAGGAGCTTATCCGCAACATCGCCACCGAGCACGGCGGCCGCTCCGTCTTCGCCGGCGTCGGCGAACGCTCCCGCGAGGGCAACGACCTCTGGGTCGAGATGCAGGAGTCGGGCGTGCTCGACAAGACGGTGCTCGTCTTCGGCCAGATGAACGAGCCGCCCGGCGTCCGCCTCCGCGTCGGCCTGACGGGCCTCACCATGGCGGAGTACTTCCGCGACCGCGAGGGGCAGGACGTCCTGCTGTTCATCGACAACATCTACCGGTACACCCTCGCCGGCATGGAGGTCTCGGCGCTCCTGGGGCGGATGCCGTCGGCCGTGGGCTACCAGCCGACGCTCTCGACCGAGATGGGCGAGCTCGAGGAGCGCATCACCTCCACGAAGACGGGGTCCATCACGTCGTTCCAGGCTATCTACGTTCCTGCGGACGACTACACGGACCCGGGCGTGGCGACGACGTTCGGCCATCTCGACGCGGTGGTCGCCCTGGACCGCGGGCTCTTCTCGCAGGGCATCTATCCGGCCATGGACCCGCTGGCGTCGTTCTCCCGCGCCCTCGACCCGCTGATCGTCGGGGAAGAGCACTACCAGGTGGCGCGCGGCGTGCAGGCGGTGCTCCAGCGGTACCGCGACCTGCAGGACATCATCGCCATCCTGGGGATCGAGGAGCTGTCGGAGGAAGACAAGCTCACGGTGGCGCGGGCGCGGCGCATCCAGCGCTTCCTGAGCCAGGCGATGTTCATGGGCGAGGTGTTCACGGGCATCCCGGGCCAGTACGTGCCGATTCGCGAGACGATCCGCGGCTTCAAGGAGATCCTCGAAGGCAAGCACGACGCCCTGCCGGAGCAGGCGTTCTACATGGTCGGCACCATCGACATGGCGCTGGAGAAGGCGGAGCGCATGGCCCGCGAAGGGCAGGGGTGAGAGCGTGCCGCTCACGGTCGAGATCACGACGCCGGACCGCCGCGTCCTCTACGAGGAGGACGTCGACGAGGTCATCGCCCCCGGGGTCGAGGGACAGTTCGCCGTCCTCCCCAAACACGCGGCGTTCATGACCATGCTGGTCCCCGGCGAGCTCATCCTCCGCAAGAAGGGCGAGGATACGCCCTTCGCTGTCACCGGCGGCTACTTCGAGGTGCGGAACGACCACGTCATCATCCTGGCGGACGCCGCCGAGCGCGCCGACGAGATCGACATCGAGCGCGCTGAGGCGGCCCGCCGCCGGGCCGAGGAGCGCCTGCGGACCCACGAGACGACGGTGGATCTGGCGCGCGCGGAGGCGGCGCTGCGCCGCGCCCTCATCCGTCTGCGGGTGGCGCAGGAACGGCGCCGCCGCGCGGGACCGCCGCGTCCCGGATGATCATCCCGCCTGTCTTCTCTCGTTGACGCGCGACCTCATGCAGAAGGCGGGCCTCATGAGGCCCGCCTTCGAGGCGACTCCTCGGCCCTTCCCGTCGGGAAGGGAGGAACGAGAGGGCTACGCCCGGGCCACTTCAGCCTGCGGCGCGAACTGTGTGTCGATCTTCGCCGAGGCGTTGAAGAAGTCCTGGAGCGACTGATTGAAGCGATAGAAGGCGTCGCGGCGGTAGCCGTCGTACGACCGCGCGAACCCCTCGGGCATGTTGAGGTCGATGGTGTTGAGGGTGTGGTCGAGGTCGGCCGCGCCCTTCTCCTTGATGTTCTGGAGCATCTCCTTCCAGCCTTCGTACGGCTGCTCGAGCCAGAAGTCCACGTCGCGCAGGTCGCGCTCGGTGATCTCCTTGACCTCGGTGCACTCGAAGGCCTCGAACGTGAGCTGGTAGATCTTGTCGCCGACCTTGACGCCGACGGTGGTGTCGATGGTGCCGAGACGGCGGAACGCTTCGTCGTGGTTGACGATGTCCTTGACGGCTTCGAACCATTCGACCGATGGGAACACGGGCATGGGTGAACTCCTCCTGGGAATGTCGGGCGCCTCGCCTACTCCTCGAGATACGCCCGGAGCGCGGGGTTGAGCCGGTCCGAGCGGTCCAGCGTCGCCCACTTCAGCCGCGTCAGGTACTGCTCCACGTGACGCCGGCGCATCTGGTGGTAGATCTTCAGGCCGTCCAGAATGCGATCCTTGCCCCCCGCGAACACGATGGCCCAGGCCTCGCGGTTCGCGGTGTCGCGGTCGTCGGCGACCAGGAGCGACTCGCCCTTGTCGAGATACCGCTGGATCTCCGCGCGACGCTCGGGCTTCTCGAGCAGCAGGAACTTCAGGTGGGCGATGCCGTACGCGATGTGGCGCGCCTTGTCCTGCATCGCGAGCCGGAAGATGAGCTTCTCCGCCGGGTTGTGCGCGTAGCGCTCGCCGTACTGGTACTGCACGAGCGTGAGGCTGTCGTTCAGCACCATCTGGATGGCGACCATCTCCGAGAAGTTGCGGGCGTCGGCGATGGACCGGAAGGCCCAGCCGGTGCTCTGCAGCCCGAGCCCGCCGCCGTTGGACAGCGCCCGCTTCCGGAAGACCTCGACGGCGCGCGCGCCCTCGAAGATCACCGTGGCCAGGTACAGCTTGATCTCGTGATACCCGTAGGAGATCTCCGGTTCCCAGCCGCCGAGCACATCGGCCTCGAGCTGCGCCTTCTCGCTCAGGTTCGTGCAGATCTGGCACATGGCGCGCTCGACGTCGTCGGGCAGGGGCTCGATGGTCTCCCAGGGGATATCGGTGGCGGGCCGCCAGCGCCGCTGGATGGCCTCCTCGTAGAGGTCGGCGGCGTTGTCGGCCCAGACCTCGTGCTTGTCGTAGATGGTGTACCCCATCGATTCGACGCCGGGGATGGGGACGGCGCCGCGGGGCATCTCGGTCTGGTAGGGCCAGTGGTCCGGGACTTCGCCGTAGATGCCGACGTTGATGGCGCTGACCGTGAGGCCCTTCTTCGTGGGCTTCGCGCGGGTGCCCCATTCGGTCGGGACCTTCATCCAGCTCAGGTCGAGCTGGGGCGTCTGCCCGCTCGCCGCCTGGGCCCGGGGCCCCTGCGCCATGAATCGCCGCGCCTGCTCCGCCGTGACGCCCATGTCCATGTAGCGGATCAGGTCCGCGGGCTGGGCGCCGGCCTCGAGCGCCTGACGGACGAGGTCCCGCGGCCAGCCTTTCTCTCGCGCCTTTTCCGCGAGGTCGGCGGGGATGTCGATGGTGGTGGTCTCGTCGGCCATGCGGCCCTCCTGCGCGTGACAGCGCCTTAGTGAGCGCTAACTCGGATTCCCGACCCCGAAACGCGTCCCTGTTCGGGACGCTCGCAGTATGACACCACACGGCCGGCTGCGCCGGCAGGCGCTTCCGGCTCGTGCGCCCGTCAGTGTGCCGTACGCGCCGCCGTGCGTCAAGGGGCAGGTGCATCAGGACGCGCACCGTTTGCATCACGCCGTCGGCCATCCTCCTCGCGCCATCCGCCGCTTGACGGGGTAGAACGTTTGTTCTATCCTCGGGCGTGAGGACGGTCGTATGCGGTACGAACCGGGGTCCGGCGTTCACCTCTGGCCCGCCCTCGCCGCCGCGCTCGACGGGGGGACCGCAGGCCTTGCCGGTGGGACGGCGGCCCTCGCCTTCGAGCGCCTCCTCTCCGTCGCCCTGCTCCTGTCGCATCCGCCCGCCGGAGCCGCCGGGCTCGCGTTCGCATCGGACCCCCGGCTGCCGGCCGGGACCCCTTCGTTCCGCCGCGCGGCCGTCCTCGCCCGGCTCATCGCTCGCCGGCGCCGTTGATTCCCCCGCGGCGCCAGCATCACATGGAGGATTCGCCATGAGCGCGCTCGCGCTGGCGGTGCGCCGCCGTCGCTGGGACCTCGCGTCCCTGTATCTCCTGCTCGCTCTCGCGGAGGCGACGGCCGATCTGTCACCGGAGGCCCTCGCAGGGCTCCTCGAGCTCGTGGATGGAGGCCGCCCGTGAGCCGTCGCAAGGCCGGCGCCCGCGACGCCGCCAACTTCTACGCGGGCGTGCTCGACCGCGCGGAGCGGGCCCGCCTCGAGGACGCCGCAGCCATCGAGGGGCTGGACGACGAGGTGGCCCTCCTGCGGGTTCGGCTGCGCACCGCCATCGAGCAGCGTCCAGAGGACTACGCCCTCATGCTCAAGGGCATCGCGCTTCTGGTCCGGGCGGTCGCCGCCCGCTACCGCCTCTCCCCGAAGTCGCGCCGCGACCTCGCGGAGAGCCTCGCCGCGACCATCGAGCAGATCGGGGCGGCGCTCTTCCCCGGCAGCGCGGAGGATGAGCCGTGAACGGCCGGCTGGAAGCGGTCCTGCGCCGCCTGGGCGCGCGTCGCCGCGGCGCCGACGCCGCCGGCGCGCGACGGGTGCGCATCGAAGAGCGGCTGCGCGCCCTCGAACGCGACGTGAGCGAGATCAAGGCGCGCCTGAACGGCCTCCTGTTCACCGTGGTCGGCGCGCTCGCCGCGGAGGTGGTGACGCGATGGCTGACGTGACCGCCGGCGAAGCCGCGCGCAGGCGAGCCCTGCCCGCGCTCCGCCCCTACCAGCTCGAGCCGCTGCGGGCCATCGTCGACAGCGTCCGCGGGCGCCTGGGACGCTCGTTCTCCATCGAAATCGCGCGCCAGGGCGGGAAGAACGAGCTCTCGGCGCAGCTCGAACTCCTGCTCCTGGCGACACACGCCCGCCGCCCCGTCGACAACATCAAGGCGGCGCCGACGTTCGCCCCGCAGGCCCGCCTCAGCCTGCGGCGGCTGTGGCAGCGCATCGAACAGGCGGGCCTCGCGCCGCTCGCCTCCCGCGAGGCCGGCCACATCGTCAGGCTGGGCCGCGCCCGCCAGATCTTCCTCTCGGCGGAGCCGGGCGCCAACGTCGTCGGCCACACCGCCCATCTCCTGCTCGAGGTCGACGAGGCGCAGGACGTCGACCCCGAGAAGTTCGACCGCGAGTTCCGGCCCATGGCCGCGGCCGGCAACGCCACCGTCGTCTTCTACGGCACCGCTTGGACCGAAACGTCGCTTCTCGAGCGCGCGAAGCAGGCGCACCTGGAAGCGGAACGGCGCGACGGCGTGCGCCGGCACTTCGAGTACGACTGGACCGTCGTCGCCCGTTACGTTCCCGCCTACGCCGCCTACGTCGAGGGCGAGCGCCGCCGGCTGGGCGAGGACCACCCGCTGTTCCAGACCCAGTACTGCCTCCGGACCCTCGCGGGGGAAGGACGCCTCTTCTCGCCGCCTCAGCGGGCCCAGCTCCAGGGCGATCACGCCCGGCTCCGCACGCCTGCGCCCGGCGAGCGGTACGTCGCGGGCCTCGACCTCGGGGGCGAGGCGGACGCCGCCCGCGGCCGCCACGACGCCACTGCCCTCGCCATCGGTCGCGTCCGCGACTCGGGCGACCCGCTGTTCCCCGGCGCGCGGGTCGAGGTCGTGGAGCTCCTAACGTGGACAGGGGAGCGGCACGACCTCCTGGTGCCGCGGCTTGCGGACCTGCTCAGGGACGTCTGGCGCGTGGGCCGGGTGGCGGTGGACGCCACGGGCCTCGGCGAGCCTATCGCACGGGCGCTGGCGTCGGCGGTCGGCTCCTCGCGGGTCATGGCCGTGAAGTTCAGCGCCGAGCGGAAGTCCGCGCTGGGATACGGGCTGCTCGCGGCCGTGAACGCCGGCCGCTTCAAGCTCTTCGCCCCCGACGGCTCGCCCGAGTGTCGCGAATGCTGGCGGCAGGTGGAGCGGGCCCGCGCGGCGTACCGCCCCGGCGGGACGCTGAACTTCTTCGTGGACCCGTCGGAAGGGCACGACGACATCCTCATGAGCCTGGCGTTGCTGGCGGAGGCGGCCTCCGACGCCGCGCCACGGCGCGCGCTGGGCAGACGAAGGGAGACCTAGCGAGACACGAGAGAGGGCTGACGATGCGCCGGATCGACCTCGGACGCAAGCCGGAACGCGAGGACGCCGTCCCGCTTCCGCTGGTGGAGCGCCGCGACGCGCTCCCGGAGCACATGACGTACCGGGACGAGGGCTGCGAGCTTGCGCCCCGGTGCCTCGAGTGCCCGCTGCCCCGCTGTAAGTACGACGAGCCCGGCGGCGCACGCCGGCTTCGCGTCGAGACGCGCGACCGCGCGCTCATCGACGTCTGGCGCGCCGAAGGGCTCACCGTCAACGAGCTCGCGCGACGCTTCGGCGTTTCGCGACGCTCGGTCTTCCGGATTCTGCAGGCCGCGCGGGCCGATGGGGCCGCCCGCCCCGCGCGCAACGGCGACGGCGGCCCGCCATCGACGAAAGGAGCGCACCCATGAGCGTCGCTGAGCCGACGATCCCTCGGATCCTGCAGCGCATGGACGCCGACCGCCTGCGGCGCTACGCCGACCATCTCGCCTTCTACCGCGGCGACCAGTGGCCCGGCCCGCGACGCTCCCGCGACCGCCGGCTCGTCTTCAATTACGCGAAGGCGCTGGTCGAGAAGACGACCTCGTACCTCATGAGCGGCGTCGGCTTCGCGGTCGACCCCGTCGACGCCTCGCCCGGCGCGCAGGACCGCGCCCGGCGCGCCGAAGCCGCCCTCGCGCAGGTATACGACGACAACCAGCTCGCGCAGCTCGACTTCGACACCGAGATCGACGCCGCCGTCCTGGGCGACGGCGCCTTCAAGGTCACGTGGGATGCCGTCGAACGCCGCGTTCGCGTGTCCGCGCCCGACGTCCAGGGGCTCTTCGCGTGGTGGACGGGCGACGACGTGGGCCGCGTGTGGCGCGTCGCGAGCCGGTACGCCCTCGAGCCGGAGGAGGTCGAGCTCCTCCACGGCGTCCGCCTCCCGCGGGGCCGGCGCGCCGCTCCCGCCGAGGTCGTCGAGGTGTGGACCGACGCCGCGTTCGAGCTCTGGATCGAGGGCGCGCCGGTTCAACGCAAGGCCAACCCGTACGGCTTCATCCCGTTCGTGATCTATCCGAACCTGCGGGAGCCGAAGCGCTTCTGGGGCGAGAGCGACCTCGCGCCCATCAAGGAGTCGGTCCGCGAGCTGAACCGGGCGCTTTCCCAGCTCTCGATGATTCTCGAGCTTTCGGGCAATCCCATCGCCGTGCTCGAAAACGTGACGGAATCGCAGGACATCGCCGTGCAGCCCGGTGCGGTGTGGGAGCTCCCCGAGCGGGCGCGGGCGTACCTGCTCGACCTGCTTCAGGGAGGCGGCGTGAAGCTGCACGTGGACTACGTCGACCTCATCTACCGCACCCTGCACGACCTGGCGGAGGCGCCGCGCACGGCGTTCGGCGAGAACCGGCAGGCGCTCTCCGGCGTCGCGCTCCACGTCGAGCTCGATCCGCTGCTCAAGAAGGTGCAGCGCAAGCGGCTCATCCGGTCCGTGGCGTATCAGCGCCGTAACGCCATGATCCTGCGCATCCTCGAACAGCGCACAGGCGAGCGCTTCGCGCCGTACCGCTCGCGGGTGGTCTGGGGGCCGCTGCTGCCGGAGGACCGCAGCCGCCTGGTCGCCGACGAACGGACGTTGGTGGAGGCGGGCATCCACAGCCGCCGACGGGCCGCGGCGGAGCTCGGCGTCGCCGATCCCGACGAGGAGTTCCGACGCTGGCTCGAGGAACGCGAGCGGCTCCTCCGGAGCGCCGCGGGGGCGTGAAGCGAGCCGGCCTCCGCCGCGGGGCGTCACGGCGCGCTGCGAAGCTGCGCCGAATCTGGGTCCGAGGCTTGACAGGAGTCGAAAAGCGACTATCATGCTACGCGAATCGGAGCGCGGCGCCGCAATTGTTCGACCGCCTATGCGTTGACCTACATCGGCGCGCAGGCGCGACAGGCGCGGACCGCGCGGCA
>DATLZC010000006.1:0-3766 GCA_035574215.1 Dehalococcoidia bacterium
CTTCCACAGCGCCTCGGACACGACCAACCCGAACCCTTCGCGGACCGACTTCTGCAGGACCACCCGGGCGGCGCGCTGGAAGGCGTTCACTTCCAGATTCCCGACGCCGTTCAGGTTCGAAAGGATGTGGATAGCGAAGTCCTCGCCCGCCCGGCGCACGGTCCGCTCGTACCACGCCCAGCCTTCAGGGTCGTCGTGCGCCATCGACGCGATGAGCACGAGATGGACGTAGGGATGCCGCTCGCGCACGATGCGGTAGACGTCGATCACCCCGAGCGGGTCCTTCCAGGGGTCGAAGCGCGACACCTGCAGGAGGTAGGGGATCGAAGGGTCGACGCCGTAGCGCGAGAGGATAGCAGCGACGTCCTGCTCGCCGAGAGGGAAATTCTTCGGGCTCAAGGGGTCGATGGCCGGAGGGACGGCGAAAATCTGCGGGTGCTTGAGGTCGTCCTTGGCGTACTCGCGCAGGGTGAAGATGGCGGCGTCGTACAGCTCGACATAACGGCGCAGCAGGTCCCACACCTGCACGTGCGCGTCCGTGAGGTCGATGTGGCACCGCCAGATCCAGTAGCGCGAGTCGACCCCGACGCCCTGCTCTCGGATGAAATGCAGGATGGCCGCAGGCTGGGGGTCGTGGATGATGACGAAGTCCCACGGCTCGTCGAACTGCTCCGCATTCAGCCGGTTGTAGTGGAGCCAGGTGTCCGTCATCTGGGTGGTCCAGTCGACGAACATGCCCTGGAGGCTGTTGTGCATCGCCTTGGTCACCCGGAAGAGCTCGTCGGAGCCGCGGATGACCTGCCATTCGGCGCGCAAACCGATGTCGTTCATCAACGGGACGAGCGTTCCCAGGATCTCCGCGACGCCGCCGCCGAAGGCGGTCGCGTTCACATGGAGGACGCGCGCCCCTCGCAGGTCGCGCGCCAGCTCCAGAATCTCCTCGACGGGCTCGTCGCCCGCGACCTGGCGGTACTCCTCGAGCGAACGTGGCGAGAGGGGCACCGATGTCAGCACGCGGACGCTACCTCCGTTCTCCCATCACATCGGCGAGCAGACGCAGGGTGTCTTCGAGGAAGCGCGTGATGAGGAAGCGGCGCCGCACCAGCTCGTGGCCGCGCTCGCCCAGCCGGCGCGCCAACTCCCGGTCGCGGATCAGCCGGACGATCGCTTCGGCGAAGCCCTCGTCCGTCGTCGGACACAGTCCGGTCTCGCCGTCGATGACCTGCTGCGTCAGTCCGTGCACCGCCGACGCCACGACGGCTTTTCGCTTCCAGAGGGCGTCCGTCACCCAGAGGCCGAAGCCCTTGGCCAGCGCCTTCTGCAACACCACGTCGGCGGCGCGCTGGAACACGTTCATCTCCGTGTTGCCGACCTCGCAAGCCACGAAGAAGACGTCCTCGGTCTCGACGGCGATGCGCGCCACTTCGTCGAAGTAGTTGCGCGACATGGGGTCCTCTGGAGGGCACAGCGGCGCTAACAGGAGTTGGAGCCCGGGCGTCTCCCGGCGAGCCTGCTCGCACACCCGGATCGCCCCCACCATGTCGAAACCCGGCGCCGTGGGGGAGATCTGCACCACCAGCGGCCGCGCGGGGTCGACGCCGTACTGCGTCAGCGTCGCCGTCACCACCTCGTCCGAAAGCTCAGTGTTGCGCGGCGACAGCGGGTCGATAGCGGGCTCGATGATCGTGATCGGGGCCCGGATGTCGGGCCGCGCGAACGCGGGAGCGGGGAACACCACCCGGTCGTACCGGTCGATGTGCCCTTTCAGCACCATCCAGACGTCTTCCTGCGCGGTCGAGAGATCGAGGTGGGAGTGCAGGACCCACTTCATGCGGCCGCCCCCGCGCTCCTCGACCCATGTACGGATGCCGGCGGGCTGCGGATCGTGCACCACGACGACGTCGAACGGCTCCGCGAGCAGCTCGGCGTTGACGGCGCTGTACCGCTCCCATGTCTCGCACATCTCCTGGGTCCAGGGGACATAGCCGCCGGCGAGCGCGACGTACATCGCCTTCGTGACCGGCAGGAACTCGTCCGACGCCCGCACGGCCTGCCAGCAGGCGTCGAGGCCGACGTCGGTGAGCAGCGGAACCGATGCGCTCAGCAGGTCGGCCACGCCGGTGCTGAGGCTGGTCACGCTGAGGTTGAGGACGCGAAGCCCCTTCAGGGGCCGCGCGAGCTCGCGGATGCGCTCGATCTGCGCCTCGCCCACGATGGGCGCGTAGTCGTCCAGCGCTTTCGACGCGAGGGCGAGGGTGCCGTACATGGGGGTGGACCTCCCTGCCAGCGCGGGACGGCGCGAGGTCTGCGGACGCGTCAGGACGCGCGTGCAGTACAGGCAGCGACGCAGACGCGTCCGGGTTGTGGCGCCGCAGTTTCGGCCGGAGCGGCGGCCGCGTCCGTCCCCGGCCCTCCTGCTCCGGATACTAGGCCCGCGCACCGAGGATGTCAATGAATCCAGCGCCGGCGGCGGGAGCCGTCGGGGGTGCGCCTAGCCACGAATCGTCGGCGCGGGCCGCGCGCTACGCCTCGGCCGGCGCGACGGCAGGAGGGCGGCCGACGCGGGTGCCGCGCTTCTTCAGCAGCCGCGTACTGAACAGGATGTCGTGCGGAATATCCTGGATTCTCAGCTCCCGGGCGATGCGTTCTACCGTCTCCACGACCTCCTCGCGCGTCCGCCCGTGCACCATCGCGAACACCGTGTACGGCCACACGCCTTCGTAACGCGGGCGGTGATAGCAGTGCGACACCTCGGGCCGCTTCGCCAGCTTCCGCCCGACCTCGCGGATGCGGTCTTCGGGCACGTCCCACACCGACATGCCGTTGGCAGTGATGCCCAGCGCGTAATGGTTCGGGATGAGCCCGATGC
This sequence comes from Dehalococcoidia bacterium, assembly GCA_035574215.1. Taxonomy (GTDB): domain Bacteria; phylum Chloroflexota; class Dehalococcoidia; order DSTF01; family JACRBR01; genus DATLZC01. The sequence goes on from DATLZC010000006.1 coordinate 2,870, forward strand.
GCTTGATCTTCCCTTCCGCCAGCATCGATCGCACGAGCTCGAGGACTCGCTCCTCCGTCATGCCGAGCTCGGCGGCGACGTCGGCGTACGGCGTCGGTGTCAGGGGCAGGCCGTCCTGGATAGCGAGCAGCACGCGCCGTTCGTCGTCGGTCAGCATCGTCAGAACTCGAACCTCAGGTCCACGTAGAACTCTTCCAGCGTCGGGAGGTTGACCACCGGGAGCCCGGTTTCGCGCTCGATGGTGGCGATCGTGCGCTCGATGGCGTCGGGGTCGTCCGATGAAATCACGAACCACATGTTGAGCTCGTGCTCGCGCTCGTAGTTGTGGGAGATGGTGTCGAGGGAGTTCACGAACGCCGCCACCTCGTCGAAGCGTTCGGGGGGCACGCGCATCGCCGCCAGCGTCCGCTCGCCGCCGAGCTGGGGCGCGTTGAGGATGGGCCCGACGCGCGAAAGCGCCCCCGCCTCGAGCAGCCGGCGGATGCGCGCGATGACCTCGTCTTCCGGGATGCCCAGCGCTTGGCCCATCTCCGCGTACGGCCGGTGGGAGACGGGCATGCCGCCCTGGTAGCGGTTCAACAGGCGGCGGTCGACGTCGTCCAGCTCAACGGGCATCGTAGATGCGGCTGACGGGCCGCTCGGGACGGATGCGGCTCTGCGCCAGCCCCAACACTCTACCACAGAGGAACGCTGCGGGCAGGGCGACAGCGGCTGTCGTCACCGCCTCCAGCAGGCCGCCTCCGGGAAACACGAACGCCGCATGGAGCCGCGCGGCGACCAACAGCGTCCACGCCGCCGGCACCGCGAGCGCGCCCGCAAGCCCAGCGAGTCCCGTCATCACGATGTGGTGGGGCCGGATGCGCTCGCCCGTCGTACACGGCAGCGCGCCAGCCACGG
>DATLZC010000007.1:0-3537 GCA_035574215.1 Dehalococcoidia bacterium
AGATCACACAAGGAGGTTGGTTTCCGTGGCAAAGGCTGCGACCGCAACCGCGACGAAGCTGATTCCGCTGCACGACCGCATCGTCATCAAACCCATCGTGCAGGAAGAGGTGCTCGCCAGCGGCATCGTCATCCCGGACACCGCGAAGGAGAAGCCGCAGCAGGGCGAGGTCATCGCCGTCGGCCCCGGCCGCCTGGACGAGAACGGCAAGCGCGTCCCCATGGACGTGAAGGTCGGCGACCGCATCCTGTACGCAAAGTACACCGGCCAGGAAGTCAAGATCGACGGCGAGGAGTACATCGTCCTCTCCGAGAAGGACGTGCTCTGCAAGCTGGAGCGGTAGCGAAGGTCGCCGGCGCCTGACGCGCCGAGCGTCCCGCTGCCGTCCGGGAGGTAAGAATGGCAAAGCAACTGCTCTTCGATGAGGAGGCCCGTCGCGCCCTGCGCACCGGCGTCGACACCCTCGCCGACGCCCTCAAGGTCACCCTGGGCCCGCGCGGCCGCAACGTGGTCCTCGAAAAGAAGTTCGGCGCGCCGGCCGTGGTCAACGACGGCGTCTCCATCGCCCGCGAAATCGAGCTGAAGGACCCCTTCGAGAACATGGGGGCGCAGCTCGCGAAGGAGATCTCCACCAAGACCAACGATGTCGCCGGCGACGGCACCACCACCGCCGCCGTCCTCGGCCAGGCCATCGTCCGTGAGGGCCTGAAGAACGTGGCCGCGGGCGCCAATCCCATGGCCCTCAAGCGCGGCATCGAGCTCGGCGTCGAGGCGGTCATCAACGCCCTCCGCGAGGCGGCCGTCCCCGTCTCCACCAAGGAGCAGATCGCGCAGGTCGCCACCATCTCCGCCGCCGACCCCGAGGTCGGGCAGATGATCGCCGACGTCATGGAGAAGGTGGGCAAGGACGGCGTCATCACCGTCGAGGAGTCGAAGGGCCTGCGGTTCGAGACCGAGTTCGTCGAAGGGATGCAGTTCGACCGCGGCTACGTCTCGCCGTACTTCGTGACCAACACGGAGCGCATGGAGGCGGTCATCGACGACCCCTACATCCTGATCACCGACAAGAAGCTGTCGTCCGTCGCCGACATCCTGCCCGTGCTGGAGCGCGTGCTCCAGGTCACGAAGAACCTCGTCATCATCTGCGACGACTGCGACGGTGAGGCGCTCGCGACCCTGGTGGTGAACAAGCTCCGCGGTACCATCAACGCCCTCGTCGTGAAGGCGCCGGGCTTCGGCGACCGCCGCAAGGCGATGCTCGAGGACATCGCCATCCTCACGGGCGGCACCTTCATCACCGAGGAGATGGGCCGCAAGCTCGAGAACGCCCAGGTCACGGACCTCGGCCGCGCCCGCCGGGTGGTGGCCAGCAAGGAGGAAACCACGATCATCGAGGGCGCGGGCTCGGACGAGGCCATCCAGAACCGCATCAAGCAGATCAAGGCCCAGATCGACGAGGCGTCCTCCGACTTCGACCGCGAGAAGCTGCAGGAGCGGCTGGCGAAGCTCGCGGGCGGCGTCGCGGTCATCAAGGTGGGCGCCGCGACCGAGGTCGAGCTCAAGGAGAAGAAGCTCCGCGTCGAGGACGCCCTGTCGGCGACCCGCGCGGCCGTCGAGGAGGGCATCGTCCCCGGCGGAGGCGTGGCGCTCCTGCGGACCATCCCGGCGGTGGCGAAGGCTCGCGAGAAGCTCGAGGGCGACGTCGCCACCGGCGCCTCCATCCTCGAGCGCGCCCTCGAGGAGCCCATGCGCATCATCGCTGAAAACGCGGGCCAGGAAGGCTCCGTCATCGTCGAGCGCGTCCGGTCCGACAAGAACCCGCACTTCGGCTACGACGCGGCCACCGACACCTTCGGGGACATGTTCGAGCGCGGGATCGTGGACCCGGTGAAGGTGGTGCGGGCCGCGCTGGAGAACGCCGCCAGCATCGCCGCGATGGTGCTGACGACGGAGTCGCTCGTGGCGGAGATCCCCGAGCCGCCGCCGTCCGCGCCGTCACCGCCGCCGATGGAGTACTGATCGGCGCCCCGCGAACGGAGCGTCCGACGCCGCCCCGAGCCGCTCGGGGCGGCGTCTTCGTACCACGGCAATCGGCGGGGCATATCGGGCCGATAGATGCTACTATGCACATACCACGGATCACGCGCCGGGACGCCAGAACGGAACACGACCGGCGGGCCGCGCGGCCCGCGCACTACGGGAGGCGCAGAAACCGATGACCACGGACGTAGCGACGGGGCTGAAGGGAGTCGTCCTCGCCAACAGCACCATCAGCTTCATCGACGGGGAGGCGGGCAAGCTCGTCTACCGGGGCTACAACATCCACGACCTCGCGCAGCACGCCACCTTTGAAGAGGTGGCGTACTTGCTGCTCTACGGGACGCTCCCCAACCGCGCGCAGCTCACCGAGTTCGACCAGCGGCTGAAGGCGGCGCGAACGCTCCCGCGGGACGTCATCGAGGTGATCCGCCTGACCCGCCGCGGGCATCCGATGGACATCTTGCGTACGGCGGTGTCGGCCCTCGCCGCGTTCGAAGAAGACACCTCGTCGGCGTCCCGCGACGTCGCGCTGGCACAGGGCATCCGGCTCACGTCGCAGGTTGCGACCATCGTCGCCACGATCCACCGCATCCGGAACGGGCTCGAGCCGGTGCCGCCACGGGAAGACCTCTCGCACGCCGCGAACTTCCTGCACATGCTCTTCGGGCGCGAACCCGCCGAGGACGAAGCGAAGATCATCGACCTCGACCTGATCCTCCACGCCGAGCACAGCTCGAACGCGTCCGCCTTCGCGGGGCGCGTCGCGGCTTCGACCGCGGCCGATCTCATCTCCAGCGTGGTCGCCGCCATCGCGACGCTGAAGGGCCCGCTGCACGGCGGCGCGGCGGAAGGCGTGCGGCACATGATGGAGGAGATCGGCGACGCCGATAAGGCCGTCGAGTACATCAAGGCGAAGATCGCCCAGGGCGAGAAGGTGATGGGCTTCGGCCACCGGGTGTACAAGTCCGAAGACCCCCGCGCCTTCGAGCTCCGCGACGTCGCGCGCAGGCTCGGCGAGCAGCGCGGCGACCTCCACTGGTTCCAGATCGCGCAGCAGGTCGAGCGCGCCATGGAGCCCTACCGGGCCAAGGGCATCTACCCCAACGTCGACTTCTACGCCGGCGCCGTCTACTCGCTCCTCGGTATCCCCGACGAGCTCTTCATCCCGATGTTCGCCGTCGGGCGCATGCCGGGCTGGGTGGCGCACATCCTCGAGCAGTACGACGACAACGTGCTGATTCGCCCGCTGCTCCAGTACACGGGCCCGCGGCACCTGCGCTACGTCCCCATCGACGAGCGGTAGCGCAGGGTGAGGCGCGCGACGAGGACCGACCCCGTGGGCATCCGCGGCATCCTGTACGACGCAGGTCACACCCTCCTCAAGCCGAGGGCGGACCGCGAGGAGGTCTGGGACTTCCTCGCCCACCAGCTCGGGGTCGAGATCGCCGTCGAGCGCCGCGGCGATTTCCCCGAGGTCGGACCCTTCTACTACGCCCG
>DATLZC010000008.1:0-4690 GCA_035574215.1 Dehalococcoidia bacterium
GATGAAGATCGCCGCCGCTCACGCCATCGCCAACACGGTGAGCAAGAGCGAGCTGCACGAGGAGTACATCATCCCGAGCGTGTTCAACAAGAACGTCTTCCGGAACGTGGCCAAGGAGGTCGCGGCCGCGGCGTATCGCTCCGGCGCCGCGGAGCGCCACCGGAAGGTGTTCTCGTTCTTCTGAGGGACGGCCCGACGGCGGCTACGGCGGCCCGAGGACGTGGGCGAGGCTCGAGGCGCCTCCCCAGGCTTCGAGGCCCGACCCCAGCCGCCGCAGCGCGCGCCCGGCGCCCCGGGCCACAGGCCCGAGCACCGGCGGCCGTCTCTTCGGGCGCGGCGGGCCTCCCGCCAGCGCCAGCCGCTCGTGGCGCAGCATGGCGCGCTCGAGCTCCAGCGTGCGGATCCGTTCCAGGATGTCCGGCGATCCCAGCATGGCGTCTCCCTTCCCCCTCAGCGCGTGGATTGCCTGGCCGCGGAGAGGCCGCGGGCCGGCGACAATGCAAGGGCTCGAGCGGGGACGTCCATCGCCGCGCGCAGAGGCTGCGAGCGTTCAGCGCGAGGAGGCGGCGACTCCGCGGTTCCCTTACCGGGCGATCGCACTACCCTAGCCCTTACCCCGCCCGTTGTCAAGCGTCTCGTCTTTCGCATCGCTAAGCGCGGCGGTCGCTACGTGGTGGCGCCGCTGGCGGCCCCGCCCCATGTCTCCAGGCCGGCGCCGAGCCGTCGCAGCGCTCGCCCGGCACGGAGCGCTAGCAGCCGGAGGAACGGCGTCCGTCGAGGCCGCAGGGGAGGCTGCGGCGGATGCGGCGCGCGCCCACGCACCGACGCGCGCTCTTGCCCCAATTCGCGAAGCTTGTCCTCCGTATAGAGCAACGCCAGCATGGCGGCCTCCGTTCCTCCGGGCGGGGCCCGACCAGTCATCCTTCGGGCGAGAACAGCTCCAGCGCGGCCGCGAGCCGGTCGCGCGCCGCGGGGTCCACGGTGAAGTACTTCATGGCGCCGGCGCGCCGGCCCCGCACCAGCCCGACCGCCTTCAAATACGACAGGTGACGGGAGACCACCGACTGATGCAGTCCCGTGCGCTCGGCGATCTCCTGCGCGTAGAGCTCTCGCCCGCGCAGCAGGCGCAGGATGCGCAGCCGCTGCGGGTCGCCCAGCGCGCGCCAGACCTGGGCCAGCCGGTCCACCTCGAGGTCGGCCTCGCCCGCGTCGGGCGGAGGGCACGGGTAGTACAGCCCGTGGATGGGCGGCATGTCGGCGCAGGAGACGTACGGCCCCATATCGGGCGAGGGCGCAAAGATGAAGCGCTGGTACCGGTCGGGCGCGTCGCTCAGACACGAAATCTGGCAGCCGGTCAGCTCGCGCATCAGCCGCTCTACGTCGTCGACGGGCCGTCCGCGGTGGGCTGCGACGCTGCGTTCGAGACACGGAAGGCGCCGGCGCCATTCGGACGCGTACACGTCGTCGTGGAAGCGCCGGATGAGCGCGCCGATGCGCCGGCGCAGCTCGGCGGGCCGACCGTAGAGGGCGAGCCCAGCCTCCACGTCGCGCCCGGCGGCCTCGAGCGCGGCGCGCACGGCCTCGCGGTCGCTCTCCGCGCCCTGGGCCGGGGCGCACCACTTGAGCGAGTAGCGGACGAGCCCCTGCACGCCGGGACGCACCGGGATGTCTCCCACGCCGTCGGGGAGCGCCTCGACGAACCGGAGCAGCGCATCGAGGTCGTTCCACGCTTCGGGGTGGGCGAACAGGACGTCGTTGAGGGCGCCCATGACGCCCGGCTGTTCGCCGGGGAAGGTGAAGAGGTCATCGATCTCGGCCAGCAGGTCGGGCGGGGCGGATCGGCGGATGCGGGCCGGCCACCCGTCCACCTCCTCCAGGTCGCGGGCGAGGTGGGTGAAGTACATGGCGTTGAGGAGATCGAGAGGGGCGGAGACGACGAACTCGATGCGGGCGTCGGTGCGGGTCGCGGGAAGCGCTCTGGGCATGCGGGCCTCTCGTTCTATCTGTGCGCATTCTGCCTTGCGTAGCAGCTATGCGTAATTGAGCATAGTACCATTATCGATCCTTGTCAAGTGGGTAGGTGATCACCGCAAGGCGCCGGCCACGCTGAAGCGTGGCCTTCAGGGCTGGAAGGCTCTCCCCCAGATGAAGGCCACCCTTCGGGGTACCCGTCCTCGCATGGCCGGACCGGCTGCAATGGGTGGCGATGGGTGCAGGGGAGAAGAGATGCTTCGGCGTCCCAGCGGCCGGCCTCAGCATGACCCGGGGTCCCGAGGGCGCGTCGCTCGGGCCGCGGTTCCACTGCCGCAGGCGCCGCCGTGGGGGAGGGGTGACCACGCAAGGCGCGCCGGCCACGCTGAAGCGTGGCCTTCATGGCTGGAAGGGGCGCGGTCGGCCTGATGATGGCGCAGGGGTCGTCGGCCACGGTGAAGCGTGGCCCTCCTGAGATGACGGCCACCCTTCAGGCCTTCAGGGTGGCCGTCTTCGCATGGCCGGCAGGGCTGCGGTGGGAGGCGGTGAGGGCAGGGGCGAAGAGATGCTTCGGCCTCCCTCCGGTCGGCCTCAGCATGACCCGGGGTCCCGAGGGCGCGTCGCTCGGGCCGCGGTTCCACCGCCCCAGGCGCCGCCGTGGGGGAGGGGTGACCACGCAAGGCGCGCCGGCCACGCTGAAGCGTGGCCTTCATGGGACGAACGGTGAAGGCCAGCCTTCAGGGTGGCCGTCCTCGCGTGGCCGGACCGGCTGCGATGGGCGGCGCGACGGGTGCAGGGGAGAAGAGATGCTTCGGCCTCCCTCCGGTCGGCCTCAGCATGACCGCGGCGTTACGAGCCCGCACCGGGCTCGGAGGCCTCGATTCAACACCCGGGCTGGCCGGGGCGATCGCAGCAGTCGCGCGGCGGAATCCGCCACCGGCGCGCGTAGTTCCTCAGCGCGACCCAGAGCCGGCGGAAGAACGGCAGATCCGAGTTCCGCCAGTTGGCGCGGACGGCGCGGAGGCTGGGACGCGGTCGGCCTTCGCGAGCCACCGGCGCGTCTCCTCAGCCGGCTCCGGCGAGCCGCTTGCGGGTGTAGGGGATGAGCCCGCCCGCCTCGATGAGCTCCAGCATGAACGGCTCGTACGGCTTCGCCTTGAAGGTCCGCTCGGTCGTCAGGTTGCGGATGACGCCCTGCGCCAGGTCGACCTCGACCTCGTCTCCGGGGCTGATGCCGTCGACCGCCTCGGGCGACTCCAGCACCGGGAGACCCAGGTTGATGGCGTTCCGGAAGAAGATGCGCGCGAAGCTCTTGGCGATGACGCAGCTCACGCCGGCGCCTTTGATGCTCATCGGGGCGTGCTCTCGCGACGACCCGCAGCCGAAGTTGACGTCCGCGACGATGACGTCGCCCGGCTGGACCCGCTTGGCGAAGTCGGGGTCGCCCGGCACGCCTTCCATGCAGTGGCGGCCCAGCTCCCGGGGATCGGTGGTCACCAGGTACTTCGCCGGGATGATCTGATCGGTGTCGATGTGGGCGCCGAACTTGTGCGCCCGTCCTCGTAAGGCCATGGTCGGCTCCTCGTGGTGCTACGATCGGCGGGCCGCCGCGGATCGCTCCGCCTTCCCCACCACCTCCTCCGGGTGCGTGAGCCGGCCCGCGATGGCGGAGGCGGCGGCGACGGCCGGGTTCACCAGGTACGACTCGCTCCTCACGTGTCCCATGCGCCCGGGGAAGTTCCGGTTGCTGGTGCTGACGCACCGTTCGCCCTCGGCGAGGACGCCCATGTACCCGCCCAGGCAGGGGCCGCAGGTGGCCGCGCTCACGGCGCAGCCCGCCTCGGTGAACACTTCGATCAGCCCCTCCCGCAGCGCCTGGAGGTAGATGTCCTGCGTCGCCGGGATGACGATGCACCGCACCCAGGGCGCCACCTTTCGCCCCTTCATGATGGCCGCGGCCTCGCGCAGGTCCTCCATGCGGGCGTTGGTGCAGCTCCCGATGAACACCTGGTCGATCCGGAGGTCCAGCTTCGCCGCCTCCGACACCGTGGTGGTGTTGCCCGGGCTGAACGGCATGGACACCGTCGGCTCGATAGTGGACGCGTCGAACTCGTACGTGGCCGCGTACCGGGCGTCGGGGTCCGACTCGTAAACCGTCCACGGCCGGCGCGCCCGCGGCCGGACGAACTCGAGGGTCACCTCGTCGACGGGCATCAGGCCCGCCTTGCCTCCCGCCTCGGCCACCATGTTGGTCATGGTGAACCGCGCGTCGATGGAGAGCTCGCGCAGGGCTTCCCCTTCGAACTGCATGACTTTGTACGTGGCGCCGTCGGTGCCGATGATCCCGATGGTGTGCAGGATGAGGTCCTTGGACCGGGTCCACGGCCCGAGCCTGCCGTGGTAGATGAAGCGCATGGTCTCGGGCACCTTCATCCAGATCTCGCCGGTCGCCATGGCCACGGCGATGTCGGTGCTGCCCATACCCGTGGCGAAGGCGCCCAGCGCTCCCACGGTGCAGGTGTGAGAGTCGGCTCCGCAGTACACGTCGCCAGGCACCACGTGCCCCTTGTAGGGCAGCAGGATGTGCTCGATGCCCGCCTGTCCCTGTTCGTAATAGACGACGCCCGACTCCTTCGCGAACTCCCGCATCTTCTTCGCCTGCTCGGCGGAGGCGATGTCCTTATTGGGGACGAAGTGGGAGGGCACGAAGACGACGCGC
>DATLZC010000009.1:0-3270 GCA_035574215.1 Dehalococcoidia bacterium
CGACCGCTATCGCCATCTGTACGACCTCGGCGACCGGTTCACCGTGAACGTCGGCTGCTTCGTCGTGTGGTCCGCGGGCAAGACGATCATGGTGGATACGGGCATCGGCCCCGTGGCCCAGGGGTTCGTTCCGGCGGGACGGCTCCCGGACATCCTGCGTGAGGAGGGGGTGTCGCCGGACGAGGTCGACCAGGTCGTCCTGACGCACCTGCACATGGACCATGTCGGCTGGAACACCAAGAAGGAAGGGGACCGGTACACGCCGCTCTTCCCGAAGGCTCGATACCTCACCACGCGGCAGGAATGGGAACACTGGACCTCGCCGCAGGTCGCGGCCCAGACGCCGTACGTCGACACGGCGCTCCGGCCGCTGGAGGCTGCGGGCGTCCTCGACCTGGTCGACCTGAATTCGGAGCTCGCCATCACGGACGAGCTGCGCATCATCGCGACGCCCGGGCATACGCCGGGGCATATCAGCATCGGCATCGCCTCGGCGGGCGAGTTCGGCGTGATCCTCGGCGATGTGGCCCACCACCCCGTGCAGGTCGGGGAAACGGGGTGGAAGGACGTCTTCGACGCCAACCCGGCGCTCGCCATCGAGAATCGGGAGAAGCTGTTCGCGCGCATCGAACAGGAGCGGATGCTCGTCGCGGCGGGCCACTTCCGGCCGCCGAATTTCGGGCGGGTGGTCCGCGTCGAGGGACGCCGCACATGGCGGGCGCTGTAGCGTCGCGTTGACGGAGCGCGCGTGCGCCCGTACCGTAGACGCGAGGCCATGCAGCGCGTCGCGTCGCACCGGCTCGGGCATCTGACGCTCCACGTCGTGAGCGACGGCGTCTACTTTCAGGACGCCGGCGCGGTGTTCGGCGTTGTCCCCAGGGTGATGTGGGAGCCGTACGCCGGTCCGCTGGACGACCGGCATCGGATGTCCCTGGGCCTGAACTGCCTGTATCTCGAATCGCAGGGCAAGCGCATCCTCATCGAGACGGGGGTGGGAGAGAAGGAGCGCGTGCGCGGCGCGAGCAGCCCTCTGGAAGAGGGCAATCTCCTCGCGGCCCTGGCGACCCTCGGCGTGTCCCCGGAGGACATCGATATCGTCATCAACACGCATCTGCACGCCGACCACTGCGGGTGGAACACCCGAAGGGTAGACGCGGAGCGGTGGGCGCCGACGTTCCCCCGGGCGACCTATCTCATCCAGCGGGGCGAATGGGAGGCGGCGACGCACCCGAACGAGCGCACGCGCGCCACGTATCTTCCCGAGAACCTGTTGCCGCTGGAGGAGGCGGGTGTGGTCGAGCTCGTCGACGGGGAGCGCCGCGTGACCGACGATGTGACCATCATCCCCACGCAGGGGCACACAGCCGACCACGCGAGCGTGGTCATCACCTCCGGTGGTGAGACCGCGATCTACATCGGCGACATGGTCCAGACTCGGGTGCAGCTCGAGCGGACCGCGTGGGTCTCGGCGTTCGACATCCTTCCCCTGGTCTCCATGGAGACGAAAAAGCGGATCGTCGAAGAGGCCATCGAGCGGCGGGCGCTCATCGTGGCCGTGCACTGTCCGTTTCCGGGCCTGGGACGGATGACCCGGACCGACGATGGCAAGCGCCGCTGGGTCGACGTCACGCCGAGCGCGCCCGAGCGGCCCTCGGAAGCTTCGGCGGGCACGCAATGACGTCGCCGCCCGAGAGCCTGCGCCGCACCGCCCTGTACGACCTCCACACCGCGCTCTCGGCGCGCATGACGCCGTTTGCGGGGTGGGAGATGCCCCTCCAGTACGAGCGGGGTATCGTCGACGAGACCCGCGCCGTCCGTGAGCATGCCGGCGTTTTCGATGTCTCCCACATGGGCCGGCTGTTCGCGGTCGGGGCCGACGCCGCGCGCCTCGTTCGAGCCGCGGTGACCTACGATGTGGCGTCGCTGCCTGAAGGCCGCGGTCACTACACCCTCATGTGCAACGAGGAAGGCGGCATTTTGGACGACCCGTACGTCTACCGGCTCGATGCGGTCCGCCTGCTCGTGGTCGGAAACGCCGTCAACGCCGAACGCGACCGCGACCGTCTCAGCTCATTGCTGCAAACCGGATGGGACGCCGAGCTGCTCGACCGCCAGGCCGAGACCGTGATGCTCGCGGTGCAGGGCCCGAAGGCGAGGGAGCTGGCCGCTCGCGTCGTGGGCCCCGAGGCCGTGCGGCTCGAACGCCGCGCCTGCCACGAGCTGCCCTATCGGGGCGTGAAGCTGTTCGTCTCGCGGACCGGCTACACGGGGGAGGACGGCGTCGAGCTCGTGACGAGCGCGGACGCGGGCCGCCATCTGTGGACACGCCTGGTCGCCGAGGGGGTCGTTCCCTGCGGCCTCGGCGCCCGCGACATTCTCCGGCTGGAAGCGGCGCTCCCGCTCTGGGGGCAGGACATCGACGAAACGACAAACCCGTTCGAGGCGGGACTGGGCTGGGTCGTGTCGTTCGGCGACGGAGCGCCGTTCATGGGGAGGGAGGCGCTGCTTCGGCTGAAGGAGGCGGGCGTCCGGCGTCGCCTGGCGCACCTCAAGGCCAGGGAGCGCGGGGTCATGCGCCGGGGCCAGCCGGTGTTGCACGGCGGCCGTGCGGTGGGTACAGTCACCAGCGGCGGCTATTCCCCCACGCTCGGCGTCAGCATCGGCATGGCCTATCTCCCCGTCGAGCTGGCCCGCGTCGGGACGGAGCTGGCCGTCGATGTCCGTGGCCGTCTCTTGCCGGTCGACGTCGTCGCGCGGCCGTTCTATCGGTCTGCGGCCGAGTCGGCCGAGGCGTGAGAGGATTCTGCCGTGGAGTATCCCCAGAACCTCCTGTACACGAAGGAACACGAATGGGTGCGCACCGAGGACGGCGTCGCGGTCGTCGGTGTCACCGACTACGCGCAGGACCAGCTCGGCGACGTCGTGTACGTCGACCTTCCGGCCGTCGGCGCGCGTGTGACCCAGTTCGAGAAGATGGGTGAAATCGAGTCCGTGAAGACGGTGTCGGACCTGTATTCGCCGGTGTCGGGCGAAGTGGTCGAGATCAATCCTGAACTGAACGACCACCCGGAGCGGGTCAACGAAGACCCCTACGGCGCCGGCTGGCTTATCCGGGTCCGGATGGACCGACGGGAGGAGCTCGAACACCTGCTGAGCGCCGTGGACTACGCCGCCTACGTCGAGCAGGAGCTCGGCGCAGGGCGCTGATCCGCATGACGAACGTTGGAACCCTGCAGTCCTCGAACGGCGTTCCAGGCCCGCAGGGTTCGA
>DATLZC010000010.1:0-8079 GCA_035574215.1 Dehalococcoidia bacterium
CCAGGTTGCAGAAGCAGCCACCTCTCAGAGGCCCGATCTGTCGCGTCAAGTATACCATGCATAGCGGGCGGGCCTCCCGTCCGATAGGATGATCGAACCATGGGCGCCGGGCCTGAACATCGCCGGCGCCGAGAGGAAGCCCGATGCCTCGCAGACCGCGTGTGGTCGTCGCCATGTCCGGCGGGGTCGATTCGGCCGTGGCCGCGGGCCTGCTCGCCCGCGAGGGCTACGACGTCATCGGCGTCACCATGCGTCTGTGGACGAAGGAAGACCCCGCGGCGCTCCCGAGCCAGCGCCGCTGCTGTTCGGTCGAAGACACGGACGACGCCCGGGCCGCCGCAGACGCGCTGGGGATTCCGCACTACGTGCTCAATCTGGAGCGCGAGTTCGGAGCGCGGGTCGTCGACTACTTCGTCGAGGAGTACGCGAGCGGTCGCACGCCGAACCCCTGCCTGGCGTGCAACCAGTACGTGAAGTTCGACGCGCTGCTGGCGCGGGCCGAGGCGTTCGGCGCCGACTACCTGGCGACGGGGCACTACGCCCGCATCGAGCGCCGGGAAGGCCGGTACCGGCTGCTGCGGGCCGTCGACGCCGCGAAGGACCAGTCGTATGTCCTGTACACGCTGGGGCAGCGCGAGCTCGCCCGCACGCTGTTTCCGGTGGGCGCGTACACGAAGGACGCCGTGAGGGCGCTCGCCCGCGAGCTCGGCCTGCCTGTCGCCGCGAAGCCCGACAGCGCCGACATCTGCTTCATTCCCGACGGCGACTATCGCGCCTTCCTGTCGAGCCGGCTGCCCCTGGAGCCGGGGCCCATCGTCGACGAGACCGGAGCTGTCGTCGGCCAGCACCGCGGCGTCGCCGCCTACACGGTCGGACAGCGCAAGGGGCTGGGTGTGGCGTTCGGCGAGCCGCGGTACGTGACCGCCATCGACCCCGCGCGCAACGTCGTCGTCATCGGACCGGAGGAAGAGCTGCTCGCGCGCCGCGCCCTCGTCGAGGATGTGCGGTGGGTGAGCGGCGAGGCCCCCACGGAGCCGCTGACGCTCGACGTGAAGATCCGGTACCGCACGGAGCCGGCGCGCGCCGTGGTCGTCCCCTGCGAGGGGGGCGCCGAGGTCCGATTCGAGCGCCCGCAGCGCGCGGTGACGCCCGGCCAGGCGGCGGTCTTCTACGACGGCGACGAAGTGCTCGGTGGAGGGACCATCGCCCGGGCGCTCCGCGCCTGACGTCTCGCCTGCAATCGTTCCGGGAGCCGCTCGTGCCACAACTCGACGCCAGCCGCCGCCGTTCGCCGCGCGTCGCGATTCTCGCTGCCGGGGACGGCGGGCGCTTGAGACCGTACACCGACGGCCGCCCGAAGGCGCTGGCGCCGGTGGCGGGCGTCCCTCTCATCGCGTACGTACTACGGGCCGTCGCAGACGCCGGTGTGTCGGAGGTCCTCCTGGTCGTCGGTTACGAAGGCGAGCAGGTGAAGCGCTGGGTCGGGGATGGCACTCGCTACGGCCTTCGGGTGTCGTACGCCGAGAACGAGGCGTTCACGCTCGGCAACGCGCGTTCGCTGTGGGTGGCGTCGCGCGTGTGGGAGCCGCCGTTTGCGGCCCTGATGGGCGACCACCTCACGGAGGCGGGCGCGCTCCCGCGGTTCCTGGACGCTGTGGGGCCATCTCCCGCCATCGCCGTCGATGGCTCCGACCTCGGGGATGACGACGGCGAGGCGACCCGCGTCCTCGTCGAAGACGGGCGGGTGGTGCGCATCGGCAAGCGGATCGAGCCCTGGAACGCCGTCGATATGGGGATCTTCTGGGTCACCGAGACGATGGTTCCATTCCTCGAGGGCGACCTTCGCGACGGAGAGGCGGCGGCGGTGCTCCAGGCGCTGGCAGACGCCGGAGAACTCCGCGCCGTCGATCTCGGCTCGCCACGGTGGCTCGACGTAGACACGCCGGGCGACCTCGCCCGGGCGGAAGCGCTGGCCCGCGATGGCGTCTTTGTCGCTTGAAGGCCCCGTCTCGCGATACCTGAACCGAAGGCTCTCCCGTCCGCTGGCGCGCGCGCTGGCCCACACGCCGGCGACGCCGAACCAGGTCTCGGTCGCGGCGGCGCTCCTGGCCGCGGGAGCGCTGGCCCTGCTCGGGGCCGGGCGCAACATCGAGGCGGGTGTGCTCATCCAGGCGTCGTCTATTGTCGACGGAGCCGACGGCGACCTTGCGCGCTTGAAGGGCATGGCGAGCCGATTCGGGGCGGTGTTCGACGCCGTCCTCGACCGCTACGCCGACGCCGCGGTCATCGGCGGGCTCGCGTGGTGGGCCGCCGCGCGCGAGGAGTGGCCCGCGCCGCTCCTGATGGGGCTGGCCGCTCTCGTCGGAGCGCTGTCCGTCAGCTATTCGCGGGCGCGCATCGAACACGAGGGGGGCCGCGACGTCGCGGGCGCCGTCATCGGGCTGGCCTCGCGCGACGTCCGGATGCTGGCGCTGGCTATCGGCGCCGTCGTGGGACAGGCGTACTGGACGCTCGCCGCCGTCGCGGCGCTGTCATGGCTTACCGTGGCCTGGCGCCTGTTCGCGGGGCGCGGCCTGCTCGACCGCGCGTCGTGAGGCTGGCGGTCGAGGCGCCAACGGGCCATCATGCGGGGGTGACGCCCCGCGGGCGGCACAGGAAGGTACGGGACGCATGGTACGGTGGGCGATAGCGCTCGGTGGCGGAGGTCCGGTCGGCATCGCCTGGGAGACGGGCGTGCTGGCGGGCCTGGCGGCGTCTGGCGTCGACCCGCGCGAGGCGGCCCTGGTCGTGGGGACGTCGGCAGGCTCCGTCGTCGGGACGCAGGTCGCGCGGGGACGAGATCCGCTGGCCGAGTACGAAACGCTACTCACCCGGGGCGACGAACGCCGGGTGGCGCGCTCCGAGCCAGACCTCGAGACGATGCAGCGCATCTTCGCGCTGTGGGGGTCGTTCGAGGAGATGACGGAGGAGGCGCGCCGGGCCATCGGCGAGCTGGCGCTCGCGGCGCGCACGCCGCCCGAAGAAGAGTTCCTCTCCGCATTCGTGCTGGACGACGCGTGGCCGGAAGCCCCGCTGGTGACCACGGCCGTCGACTGCGTCTCCGGTGCCTTCGTAGCGTTCGACCGGTCCAGTGGCGTCTCGCTGCGACGGGCGGTGGCGGCGTCGTGCGCGGTGCCTGGCATCTTCCCGCCGGTCACCATCGACGGACGCCGGTACATGGACGGCGGCGTCCGGTCCGTCACCAACGCCGACCTCACGCTGCGCGCGAAACCCGACGCCGTGCTCGTCGTGGCGCCCGTCACGCAGGGCACGGCCCAGCGGGTGGGACGCGTGGGGTCGCTCCAGGTCGAGCGCGAGATCACCGAACTCCGGGCGGCGGGCGTGCGCACGGCGCTCATCGCGCCGGGCGAGGCTGAGCGCGAAGCCTTCGGTCCGAACCTCATGGATCCGACGCGGCGCAAGCCAGCAGCCGAGGCGGGGTACGCGCAAGGGCTGCGCGCGGCGGCCGAAGTGCGGGCGCTGCTCGCCGGCGGGAGTTAGCGGCCGCTGGCCGCGGCCTCGAGGAAGGCGGCGAACAGCCGCCGCGACGCCTCCGCAAAGCCGGGGATCTCTGGCTCCGGCCGCTCTGGATGCCACTGCACGCCGATCACCCAGCGCCGGCCGGTTAACTCCACCGCCTCGACCAGCTCGTCGGGCGAGGTCGCGAGCGGCCGCAGCCCGGGCGCGAGCGTCTCGCGCGTCACGGCCTGGTGATGGCGCGAGTTCACGACGAGCTCCCACGCCCCGAAAATGTCCGCGAGGCGGCCGGTCAGCGCGACGGGATGCTTCCGGGAGACGCCGTCCGGATGCGCCCGGTAGTCGGCCCGGTGGCTGCCGTCCTCGATGTGCTGCAGAAGCGCGCCGCCGCACACGACGTTCAGGAGCTGGTGGCCGCGACAGATGGCGAGCACCGGCAGGTCGCGAGCGAGGGCCTCCTCCAGCAGCGCGCGCTCGAAGGCGTCCCGTTCGGGGCGGGGGCGGTTCGTCTTCGGATGGGGCGCCGCTCCGTATTGTGACGGATCGATGTCGACGCCGCCCGTGAGCACCAGCCCGTCGAGCTCGGGCACGAGGGCTGCGGCGGATGCGCACGCGCGCTCCGGCCCGAGGTCCACCTCCACGCCGCCGGCCTCGCGCACTCGCTCGTGGTAGGCGCTGATGCGCTCGCCGACGACGTCCTCCCAGCGGGTGACCCCGATCCTGGGGACGCTCATCGTTCGGGCTCCCGGAAGGCAGGATACGAACCGAACACGCGGAAGAAGAACGCTTTGCGCCGCACGGCCTCGAGCGCTTCCGCCACCACGGGGTCCGTCCGGTGCCCCTGCAGGTCGATGAGGAAGATGTAGATGCCGAGCTCCTGCTTCGAGGGGCGCGACTCGATCTTCGTGAGGTTGATCGAGCGGTCCGAGAATTCGTGGAGAACGTCGACCAGCGACCCCGGGCGGTCGTGGGCGACGGAGAACGCGATGGACGTCTTGTCGTCGCCCGTCGGCGGATGATCCTCGCGGCCGACGATGGCGAACCGGGTCTTGTTGTTCGGGTAGTCGGCGATGTCTTCGGCGAGGATCGCGGCGCCGTACAGCTCGGCGGCGCGGCGGGTGCCGATGGCCGCGGCTTCCGGCCCTTCGCGCATCATGACCTCGACGGCGGCGGCGGTGGAGAGCGCCGCGGCGGTCCTGGCGTGCGGAAGGCGCGTCTCGAGGAACTTCCGGCACTGCCCGAGAGGCTGCGGCAGGGAGTAGACGACGCGAATGTCTTCGATGCGGGCGCCGGGCTTCGCGAGCAGGCACTGCACCACGTTGAGAATGAGTTCGCCACGGATGAAGACGTCGGGCGTCTCGATGAGGGCGTCGACCGTCTCGGTGACGGAGCCCTGGAGGGAGTTCTCGACGGGCACGATGGCCTCGTCGGCGTCGCCGCGCACGACGGCATCGAGGGCGGCGGGGATGGTGGAGACGGGGACGAGCTCGGCGTCGGGACGGTACGTGAGCGCCGCCTCCTCGGAGAACGTGCCGGGAGGTCCGAGATAGGCGATCCGCAGGGCCACTAGAAGCTCCGGGGCGGCGGCGGCTCCGTCAGGGCGCGCCGCAGGGCCTCTTCGCTCTCCTTCATCGTCACCGCGAGGACTTCGTCCTCGGCGTGCAGGATGGTCTCGCTGGTGGGCACGCGCGGCATCCCTTCCCTGTCGATGACGAGCACGATGATGGACTGGTGCGGCAGCAGGATGTCGCGGATGCGCCGGCCGACGACCGCGGACTCGGGCGGCACCTTGACCTCGACCACCTCGAGGCCGCTGCCCTTGAGCGTGAGCAGCGGGATGAGCGGGTGCGCCGGGAGCTCCTGCTCGATGTGCGCCATGATGGCCTGGGTCGCGCTCACCGTGTGGTCGATGCCGAGCTTCTTGAAGATGAGCTCGTTCTTGGGATTGTTGATGCGGGCCACGGTGCGCGGCACGTGGAACCGCTCTTTGGCGAGCTGGCAGGCCACCAGGTTGTCCTCGTCGTCCCCGGTGACGGCCAGCAGGAGGTCGGCCCGGGCCATCCCTGCCTTCTCCTGCGTCGTGGCCTCGCAGCCATCCCCTTCCATCACGATCTCGCCCAGCTCCTCGACGATGCGAGCGCACTTCTCAGGGCTCTGCTCGATGACCAACACCTCGTGGTCGCTCTCGAGGAGCTCCTTGGCGAGGTAGAAGCCCACCTTGCCGCCCCCGATCACGATGATGTACATGGTCAGGCCTCGCGCTCCGGCTCGGTCCCGTCGGGGTCGACCTCAAGAGCCTCGAGAAGAAGCCGCGCCTGGAGCTTCGTGGGGTTGATGGTGCGCAGGCCCATGCTCCGGTACAGCTCCTCGCGGATGGGGTCGAAGATGCGGCTGGCCACGCGCTTGACGCCGAAGATGTGCTTCGCCATCTGGGCGGCCATGGCGTTCCGGTTGTCGCCCCGGGTCGCTGACACGAAGATGTCGGCCTCTTCGGCGCCGACGCGCCGCAGGACGTCCTGATCGATGCCGTTCCCTACGACCTTCTTCCCTTTGAAGTCGTCGGGCAGAAAGCGAAACGCCTTCGGGTCGAGGTCGAGCACCGTGACGTCGTAGCCTTTGCGATAGAGCTGGGCGGCCAGCTCGGCCCCCACGCGTCCGCAGCCCATGATGATCGCTTTCATCGTCACATGCCCTCGGACTCACTGGCTTCGATAGGCTGGCGCCACAAGATGACGTTACAGCGGGCGTTCTTGAGAATGTACTGGGTCAAACGGCCCATTTCGACCTCGGCGTACGGCTTACGGTACGAAATGCCGAGGACGATGGCGTCGGCTTTGCGCTCGACGGCTTCGTCGAGGACGGCGTGGCCGGCGTCGCGGGCCTGGAGAAGCTCCCCTTCGCAGCGCACGTCCATCGACGCGGCGAGCTGCTCGGCGCGCCGCAGGATCTGCTCACCTCCCGCGGCCTCGACCACGAGCTCGGCGTCGAGCTGGAGGGCTCGGGGCACCTCGATGACGTGGACGACGAGGACGTGGCCGCGCGAGCGCTTCGCGATCGTGCAGGCGAGCTCGACGGCCGCGAGGCTTGCGGGTGAACCGTCTACGGGAACCAGGAGGAGGCGGAGGCCGGTCAACGGATCCGCTGTGGCCAACGCGTCGGTCCTCCGAATCGCGCAACAGGGCCTGCGCGCGGGCGGAGCGCGCCGCCGGCCCGACGTTTACGGTCTCGGCGCAAAGCCAACCATTATAGTCGTCGCTCAGTTCCGCGGGCAACGCAATTCGCGGCGCCCGGAGGAGGATGAAGGCCACACGCGCCTTCCCCGATATGAAGGCCACGCTTCAGCGTGGCCGACGACACGATGCGAGAACGCGGGCAGGCTGAAGCCTGCCCTTCATGCAGGGGGGACGCGCTTTCGCGTGGCCGGCACACCATTGCCCGTGGGTCGCGGCCCGGCATGGGACGCGGCCACCCTTCCCCCACCGATGAAGGCCACGCTTCAGCGTGGCCGACGACACGGTGGCAGAACCCGGGCAGGCTGAAGCCTGCCCTTCATCCAGGGGGAAACGCGCTTCAGCGCGGCCTTCAACGTTGAGGGCGACGCTTTCCCGCGGCCGGCGCAGGGCGGCAGCCACCCTTCCCCCACATGAAGGCCACGCGCGTCCCCCACCGATGAAGGCCACGCTTTAGCGTGGCCGACGACACGATGGGAGAACCGGGGCAGGCTGAAGCCTGCCCTTCATCCAGGGGGAAACGCGCTTCAGCGAGGCCGGGGTCCATAGGCCGTGGCGGGGAAGCCGCAGGCCGAAAAACCCCCATTGTCATGCTGAGGAGGCCGCAGGCCGACGAAGCATCTCTTACCACGCACCCGGCACGTCGCCCTTCGGGCGAGGCCTTTCGTACACCCACGGACGCGGTCGCTCGACGGGCGTCGCCGCGCAGCGGGGCGAGAGATGCTTCGCCCGCCAGAGGCGGGCTCAGCATGACCATGGCCACCCCGGGCAGGCTGAAGCCTGCCCTTTACCCAAGGGGGAACGCGCCTTCGCGTGGCCGGCAGTCCACGGGGTTCGGGCCGTGTCCCGGCCATGGGACGGCGGCCACCCTTCCTCCACCGATGAAGGCCACGCTTTAGCGTGGCCGACGACACGATGGGAGAACCGGGGCAGGCTGAAGCCTGCCCTTCATCCAGGGAGAACGCCCTTCAGCGTGGCTGGCATGCCAGGGCCCCCGGGTCACGCCCTTGGCCATGGGGCGCCGGCCACCCTGAAGCGTGGCCTTCAACGTTGAGGGCGACGCCCGCCCGGTCCCGTCTTCGGCCACAAATGAGGGAATCCCTTAGGGGACGTAAGGGGATTCCCTGATGGAGAGGCCGCGGGCGCGCCCATAGAATCGGCACTGTCGAACGCCCGCTGGAGGCGGGTGACACAGGGAGGTTCCGATGCGTACCGCAACGATGCAGGCCACCGGGTTGTCGACGGCCCGGACGTATGATAGGGTAGCGGCGCCAGCGCCACCGAGGGTGGCCGCTGGCGTGGTGGCGGGTTCATCTGACGCGTTCAGCAGGGA
>DATLZC010000011.1:0-6001 GCA_035574215.1 Dehalococcoidia bacterium
GCCAGCGCCGCCTGCGCCCTCGGGGCCAGACCGCAGGCCTCGAGGGCCTCCACTACCGTCGAGAGCTCCGCGAGCGGACCTTCGAGCTCCGGAATCGCGGGGCACAGCGCGCCCCTGAGGTTACTCACGTAGGCCGAGCCGCCGCCTTCGACGCCGAACAGCAGTCGCAACGGCGCGTCCAGGTCGGGGATGAGGCGCTCCAGTTCCGTCACTACGTCGGCGTCTTCGTCCAGCATGCGCTGGTACAGTCGCCGCTGTTCTTCGTGCGAGAGCCCCGTCCGCGCGAGCAGCGCGCGAACGATGCCCGCGTGAGATACTCGGATGGTGACGCCGCCGATGCCGAGGCGCCGCAACGTCTCGGCGCCGAGCAGCACGAGCTCCGTATCGCCGGTCGTCCCGGTATCGCCGATGAGCTCGACCCCGGCCTGCCAGTCTTCGCGAGAGGCGTCGCCGGTGGCGAACTGGAACACGTTCTCGACGTAGCAGAGCTTCGCCACACCACCGCCGTCCAGCGCCTCCGCGTAAAGCCGAGCGGCGGGGATGGTCGCGTCGGGCCGCAGCACGACCCGCTCGCCGCTCCACCCGTCCCAATCGAGGAACGAGTACACGCGCTCCAGGGTGCGCGGCGACAATGTTCCCGCCGCGGTGAAGAGATGCAGGTACTCGATGGTCGGCGTGCGGACCTCCCGGTAGCCCCAGGCCTTGCAGACGTCGAGAAACACTCCCTCGACCGCACGAAAGCGCTCCATGTCGTCGGGAAGCAGGTCCCGCATACCGGGACACCGAAGCGATTCAGCGGCCGTCTCAGGCACCGAGCGACTCCTGATGAGAACGCGAGAAGGCAAACGACCGGCCCGTGCGGCTCGGGGCCGCGTTCGCTCCTGACGCCAGATTCGCGAGACGCGCCTCATTCTACCCACGCCCGATCCGCCGGAACAATCGAACGGAGCGGCTTTCCGGCAGAGTAGAATGTGCGTATGAAGCGCATCCTCACGTTGGTGGCCGCCCTGGCGCTGGTCGCCGTGACGCTCGCCGCCTGCGGCCGCACGTTCGAACGCGGCGCCGTGCATGTGCTGACCGTCGACGGCACGGTGGACCCCGTCCTCCAGCGCTACATCGACCGCGGACTCGACGAAGCGTCCGACGACGACGCGCGCGCCGTCGTGATCATGCTCGACACACCGGGCGGCCTCATCGACTCGATGCGGGCCATCGTCAAGCGCATCAACTCCTCGGACGTGCCCGTCATCGTGTGGGTGGCGCCGTCGGGGGCCCGCGCCGGCTCCGCGGGCACGTTCATCACCATGGCCGCGCACGTGGCGGCCATGGCCCCGGGGACCAACATCGGCGCCGCGCACCCGGTCGGGGCCGGCGGCGAAGACATCGAAGATACCCTGGGCGAGAAGATCACTAACGACGCCGCCGCGCTCATCCGCAGCCTCGCGCAGCAACGGGGACGCAACGCCGACTGGGCGGAGCGGGCCGTGCGCGAGAGCGCGAGCATCTCCGCGGAAGAGGCCGCCGACCTCCATGTCGTGGACTTCGTGGCCACGGGCCTAGACGACCTGCTCCGGCAGGCCGACGGCCGCACCGTCGAGCTGACGTCCGGCTCGGTCACCATCGACGTGCAGGGCGCCCCGATCGTGAAGAACGACATGACCTACTGGGAGCGCTTCCTGTCGCTCATCGCGAACCCCAACCTCGCGTTCCTGTTCCTGAGCCTCGGCGGCATCCTGCTGCTTATCGGGCTGCTCCAGCCCGGCACCTTCGTTCCCGAGACGCTGGGCTTTCTCATGCTGGTGCTCGGGTTCTTCGCGGTCTCCGTTCTGCCCTACAACTGGGTCGGCATCATCCTGCTGCTCACGGCGGCCGCGCTCTTCGCGGGCGAGGCGTTCACGCCGGGGTTCGGCTTCCTGGGGCTTGCGGGCATCGTGTGCCTGATTCTCGGCGGGCTCTTCCTGACCGACACGGCGAACCCCGACTTCCAGGTATCGCGGTGGCTGGTATACGGGTTCGGCATCGCCGCCGGGGGGTTCCTGCTCCTGCTCGTCAACGCTATCATCCGCACGAGGCGCATGCCCGCATACGTCGGCGGCCAGACCATGATCGGGAGCGTCGCCGTGGCCAGGTCCGACCTCGACCCGCAGGGCATCGTGTTCCTGAAGGGGGAGCGCTGGCGGGCCATCGCGGAGAACGGCCCCATCCACGAAGGAGAGCGGGTGACCATCACGGACGTGCGAGGACTGACGCTGACGGTGCGGCGCGCCGAGCCCGCCGCGGAGCAGCAGGAGGAGGCCCGCCATGACCAGGGACCCTGAGCCTCAGCGCGCCGGCGACGGCGAGGTCGCGAGCGCGCTCGCTTCGTTCATCCGCTGGTTTCTCACCGCACTCTCGATCCTCCTCCTGATTCCCCCGTGGGGCATTCTGGTCTGGTTCTACTCCGTCAGAATCGTCCAGGAATACGAGCGCGGCGTCATCTTTCGTCTCGGACGGCTGGTGGGCGCGCGCGGCCCCGGCCTCTTCCTCATCCTGCCCATCGTCGAACGCATGGTGAAGGTGGACCTCCGCATCGTGACCATGGACGTCCCGTCGCAGGAGGCCATCACGCGGGACAACGTCACCGTGAAGGTGAACGCCGTCGTCTACTTCCGGGTGATGAATCCGGAGGACGCGGTCGTCAAGGTGGTCGACCACTTCCGCGCGACGTCGCAGATTTCGCAGACCACGCTGCGCAGCGTGCTGGGTCAGTCCGACCTCGACGAGCTGCTGTCGGAGCGCGAGCGCATCAACCAGCGGCTCCAGCAGATCATCGACGAACAGACGGAGCCGTGGGGCGTCAAGGTGACCACGGTGGAGATCAAGGACGTCGAACTGCCGGCGGGCATGCAGCGGGCCATGGCGCGCCAGGCCGAGGCCGAGCGCGAACGCCGCGCCAAGGTCATCAACGCCGAGGGCGAATACCAGGCCGCGGAACGCCTGGCGGAGGCCGGCCGCGTCATGGCGCAGGAGCCCGCCACCCTGCAGTTGCGTTTCCTGCAAACGCTCTCGGAGGTCGCCACCGAGAAGAACAGCACCATCGTGTTCCCGGTGCCTATCGACCTGCTGAAGACGCTCACCGACGCCGTCACGACCGCGGCGAACGCCGTCGCCGGCCGCCCACCGGGCGCCCCGGCGCGCGCCATCGAGGTCGAGGGGCCGCCAGCAGCGCAAGAGCGTCCGCAGACGGCGTCGTAGGGCGACGCGATGCCTCACGTCACCGCAAACGGCGTCCGGCTGTTCTATCGCTCCGATGGCGAAGGGCAGCCCGTCGTCTTCATCCAGGGCCTGGGCGTGGACCACCGCGGGTGGGCTGCGGTCGCGCGCCTCGTCGCCGCCCGCTTTCGTTGCATCTCCTTCGATAACCGCGACGTCGGTCAATCGGACCTCACTCCCGAGCCGTACAGCGTGGCCGACATGGCCCGCGACGCCCTCGGATTGATGGATGCGTTGGGCCTCGAGCGCGCGCACATCGTCGGGGTATCCCTGGGAGGCGCCATCGCGCAGACCATCGCCATCGAGCATCCGGAAAGGGTCGACCGCCTCGTGCTCGTCACGACGTACACCAGCGGGGACCCGCGCGGAACGGCGATCTTCGAAGGGCAGGCCTTTCTCCGCGCCCGCCTCGACCGTCTCGACTTCTGCCGGGTGACCTTCCCGTGGGTCTACACCGTGCGCGATTACCGCCGCGAAGGCTTCGTCGAAGAGATGATGCGGCGCACGGCCGAGAATCCCCTGTGGCAACCCCAGGAGGCGTACGAACGCCAGGTTCGCGCCACGCTCGGCTTCAACAGCGAGGACCGGCTGCACCTCATCCAGGCGCCGACCCTGGTGATCGCCGCGCGCGAGGACCTGCTGACCCCCATGCGCTTCGCGGACGTCCTCGTCGCCCGCATCCCTCGCGCTCGCCTGCACGTGGTCGAAGGGGCAGGGCACGGGGTCATCTGGACCGACCCCGAGGAAGTGAGCGCGCGCATCGTCGAATTCCTGGAGGAGTGACGCTTGCCGGCCGTCGAAGTCCGTACGTTCATTCCGGCGCCGCCCGAAGCGATTTGGGAGATCATCGCCGACCTGGAGGCCCAGCCGCGTTGGATGTCCGACGTTGTCGAACTGCGGGTGACATCGACGGAGAAACGGGGCGTGGGGGCGACGATGGCGATCACGTCCCGGTTCCTGTTCAAGACGATCCGTGAAGTGGCCACGGTCACCACCTGGGATCCTCCGCGGCGCCTCGCGGTCCGGCACTCGGGCGACTTTTCGGGCGTGGGCATCTTCACGCTGGAGCCGGCGCCCGGCGGCACTGTCTTCGTCTGGCGCGAGGAGATTCGCCCGCCATTCGGGCCGCTGGGGCTCGCGATCTTCCCGCTCCTCAAGCCCCGCCTGGCGCGGCTGTTCGCTCAGAACTCGGACCGCTTGCGGGAGATTGTCCTCGCCCGGACGAGCGGAGCGCAGGCCGAGCCCAAAGAGAGGCCGACCCGCAGCAGCCGCGCTCGCGCCCACCGCAAGGCGGAGACGACCTCGCCGCCATCCCCCGAAGATTGACCGTAGCGCCTGCGGCCATCAAGATGGGACGCCGTTCGACCCGTATCCGGTCGAGGGTTCGACGTTCGCGGAAAGGAGGTTTGCGTGAAAGGGAAGGCGGCGATTTTCCTCGGCCCCGGAAAGGGGTACGAGATTCAGGAGCACGAGGTGCCCGACCCCGAGCCCGAGGGCATCATAGTCCGCGTCACGATGGCGGGTATCTGCGGCTCGGACTTGCACATCAATCGGGGCGACTCGCCCGTGTTCCAGTTCATGGCCGGCGGCGTCGTCGGCCACGAGATGACCGGCCGCGTGCACAAGCTGGGCAGCGCCATCACGACGGACAGCCTCGGCCGGCCCCTGAAGGAGGGCGACCGCATCGCGTACGCCTACTTCTACCCCTGCAACCGTTGCTACCAGTGCAACAAGGGTCAGTTCGCGGCGTGCCCCAACAAGCTGACCAAGATGTCTTCCGGTCCCAGCAAATTCAACGGGGCCTACGCCGAGTACTACCACCTGAAGCCGGGACACTGGGTCTTCAAAGTTCCCGACGAGCTCTCGGACGAGATGGTGACGCCGGTGAACTGCGCGCTGTCGCAGGTGACGTACGGCCTGCATCAGGCCGGCCTCTCGTTCGGCGACACGCTCGTCATTCAGGGCGCTGGCGGCCTGGGGATCAACGCCTGCGCCGTCGCCCGGGAGATGGGCGCGGACGCCATCATCGTCATCGACGGCATCCAGGCGCGACTCGACCTCGCCAGGCGGTTCGGCGCCGACGAGACTATCAACCTGACGGACTACCCGACACCGCAGGACCGCATCCAGCGGGTGATGGAGCTCACCGGCGGCCGCGGCGCCGACGTCGTGGCCGAGTTCGTGGGCGTTCCGTCCGTCGTGCCCGAGGGGCTGCAGATGGTCCGCGCCGGCGGCACGTACCTCGAGATCGGCAACATCAGCTTCGGGAACACCACGCAGATCGAGCCATCGGCGCTGGTCTGGGGCAGCAAGCGCATCGTCGGCGTCGTCATGTACGACCCCTGGGTCATCCCGGAGGCGTTGGACTTCCTCGTGCGGACGAAAGGGAAGTACCCGTTCGACGAGCTCGTGTCCCACAAATACCCGCTGGACCAGATCAACAAGGCGTTCGAGGACGCCGAGTGGCAGCGCGAGGGCGACCCCACCCAGATCCGGCGGGCCGTCATCACGCCGTAAGCGGGCAGACCAGCGCGCCGAAATCGAAAGGGCCCCGAGGGGGCCCTTTCGATTCGCAGCGGGCGGGACGCCCTCCGGGGCAGGGCGCTTGCCCGCCCGGGGGTCGACCCTACGCCGACTGAGCCGTCGCCCAGCCGAGCGCCGGCCGCACCCGACGCCAACCCGCTCGGGCGCGCAAGGCGAACGGAGCCACTGCGGCCCACCCCAGCGACGCCGTGACGGCGAGAAACGC
>DATLZC010000012.1:0-5457 GCA_035574215.1 Dehalococcoidia bacterium
CCGCGGTCGTTCCTACTGTCACAATCTGGGGGCATGGTATACTCCCGATGTGAAGGTCACCAAAGAGAAGATTCCTGAAAGCCAGATCGTCCTGACGATCGAAGTCCCTCAAGAGCGCCTGGAAGGCGCTCTTGATTCCGCCTACCGGAAGCTCGCCCGGCGCGCCAAGATCCCGGGCTTCCGGCCGGGCAAGGCGCCGCGCGCCCTCGTGGAGCGCCACTACGGCCGCGAGACGCTCATCGACGAAGCCCTCGATAGCCTCGTCCCCCAGGTCTACCGCGAGGCCCTCGAGCGCGACCAGGAGATCGAGCCCATCGACCTTCCCCGGCTCTCCGTCGAGACGGTCGAGCCGCTGGTGATCAAGGCCACCATTCCGGTGAAGCCGACCGTCGAGCTCGGCGACTACCGCTCGGTGCGGGTGGAGCGGCCCGCGGTCGAGGTCGACCCCGAACAGGTCGACCGGACGCTCGAAGACCTGCGACGGCGCTACGCGACGCTCGAGCCCGTCGAGCGGCCGGTGCAGTGGGGCGACGTCGTCCGGGCGGACCTGCGCGCCGAGGTGAACGGGCGCACGCTCTTCGATGAGGAAGACGCCGAGTTCAAGCTCGTCGAAGGCCGGGCGGTCACGCTTCCCGGATTCGAGGAGCGTGTCCTCGGGGCGACGAAAGGCGCGATCCTCGAATTCGATCTGACAGCGCCTGAGGACATCTCGGACAAGCGGGTCGCCGGCAAGCCGTGCCACTACCGGGTCGCGATCAAGGAGGTGAAGGAAGAGGTCCTGCCGGAGCTCAACGACGACTTCGCCCGGGAGGTCGGCGAAGGCTTTCCGTCGCTCCAGGCGCTGCGCGAGCGAATCGAAGCGGACATCCGGGCGGGCGAGGAGGCGCGGGCCGCGCGAGAACATCAGGACCGCATTCTCGACGCGCTCCTGCAGCAGGCGACGATCGAGTATCCTCCCGTGCTGTTGGACCGCGAGATCGAGCGCCTGATCCGCGACCACCTGGGCCCGAACACGGACCGCGAGGACTTCGAACGGTACCTCGAGCGCATCGGCAAGACCGAGGAGGAGTTTCTGGCCGAGCTTCGGCCCATCGCCGACGAGCGCGTCCGGCGTTCCCTGGTGTTGACGGCCGTGGCCGAAGCCGAACATCTCGACGTGACGGACGCCGAGATCGACGCCGAGATCCAGCGGCTGGTGTCGTCGGCGCCCGAGTGGCGGGCCGCCGAGCTTCACGAGCTATTCGGAAGCGAACCGGGGCGCCGGTCGCTGCGGAACTCGCTGTTGACCAGGAAGACCCTGGAGCGGCTCGAAGCCATCGCTTCGGGCCTGGCCGAGCCGGCCGACGCGGCCGCCGGAGCGGGCGCGTCGGAATCGGAATCCTGAGGGTGAGCATCCCCGGCGTGACGCCGGAGACACAAGGAGCCTCGAACGACATGGAGTTCACACCGACCAACGTCATCATCCCATCCGTTATCGAGACGAGCCCGCGCGGCGAGCGCGCGTTCGACATCTATTCGCTGTTGCTGCGGGAGCGGATCATCTTTCTCGGCACGCCCATCGATGACCAGGTGGCGAACCTGATCATCGCGCAGTTGCTGTACCTGGAGCGGGAGGACCCCGACCGGGACATCAACATGTATATCCACTCGCCGGGCGGGGTGATCCCGGCCGGGCTGGCGATCTACGACACCATGCAGCTCGTGCGGCCGGACGTGGCGACGTACTGCGTCGGGATGACGGCGAGCATGGCCACGATCCTGCTGGCGGCGGGCGCGCCGGGCAAGCGCTACGCCATGCCCCACGCGACCGTGCACATGCACCAGGCGATGGGCGGCGCCCGCGGTCAGGCGGTGGACGTCGAGATTCTCGCCCGGGAGCTCCTGCGCGAGAACGAGATCATCCGGGATATCCTGGTGAAGCACACCGGTCAGGACCCCGAGCGGATCAAGCGGGACTTCGACCGGGACTTCTACATGAACCCGGTGCAGGCGAAGGAGTACGGGATCATCGACGAAATTCTGCAGCCCCCGCCGAAGTGATCGCGTTGTCACGAAGGCGCAACTCCGGGGCTGGACGCTCGTTGTAAAGTAGAGAACGGTTTCGTCGATACCCCTCAGGAGACCCGAATGGCCAACAGTCGCGGTAGCCGAGTCCAGTACCACTGCTCCTTCTGCGGAAAGAACCAGGACCAGGTCAAGCGGTTGATCGCTGGGCCCGGCGCCGTCTACATCTGCGACGAGTGCGTCGAGCTGTGCCGCGAAATCATCGATGAAGAAGCGGCCGGGGCGACCAAGGCCAAGGTCGCGACCCAGCGCGTCCCGACGCCGCAGCAGATCTACAGCCAGCTCTGCGAATACGTCATCGGCCAGGACCAGGCCAAGAAGGTCCTCTCCGTCGCCGTCTACAACCACTACAAGCGCATCAACTCGGCGTCGTCGGGCCCCGGAGATGTCGAGCTCGAGAAGAGCAACATTCTCCTCGTGGGCCCGACCGGCTCCGGGAAGACGCTGCTCGCCCGCACGCTGGCGCGCATTCTCGATGTGCCGTTCACCATCGCGGACGCCACCGCCCTGACGGAGGCCGGCTACGTCGGCGAGGACGTCGAGAACATCCTGCTGCACCTGATCCAGGCTGCGGACTTCGACATCCAGCGCGCCGAGCGGGGCATCGTCTACATCGACGAGATCGACAAGATCGCCCGCAAGAGCGACAATCCGTCCATCACCCGCGACGTCTCGGGCGAAGGCGTGCAGCAGGCGCTCCTCAAGATCATCGAGGGCACCGTCGCCAACGTGCCGCCGCAGGGCGGGCGCAAGCACCCGCACCAGGACTTCATCCAGATCAACACCTCGAACATCCTCTTCATCTGCGGCGGGGCGTTCGAGGGCCTGGAGAAGATCGTCGACCGCAGGCTGGGCGCGAACCGGCGCTCGCTGGGGTTCAACGCCGAGATTCAGCGCAAGACGGGGCAGGAGCGCATCGACGAGCTGCTCAAGCACGTCACTCACGACGACCTGCTGCACTACGGCCTGATCCCCGAGTTCGTCGGCCGGCTGCCGATGGTCGTGGCGCTGGAGGCGCTGGACAAGCAGGCGCTCATGCGGATCCTCACGGAGCCGCGAAACGCCTTGGTCCGGCAGTTCCAGCGCTTCTTCGCCCTCGACGGCGTCGAGCTCGTCTTCACCGAAGACGCCCTCGAGGCGTGCGCGGAGGAAGCCATCCGCCACAAGACCGGCGCCCGCGGGCTGCGCACCGTCCTCGAAGAGACGCTGCTGGACGTGATGTACGAGATTCCGTCGCGTCCCGACGTGAAGAAGTGCGTGGTGAGCGGCGAGACCATCCGCAACCGGCAGCGGCCGCTGCTGCTGACCCGCACCGGTCAGCCCGTACCGGACGAGGCCGCGCTCTCCGAAGAAGAGGAGCCGCTGGCCCGGGACGCCACGGCCTGAGGGCCCGACAAGCGAACACCGCGAAGCCGGCCGCACGGCCGGCTTCGCTGCGTCTCGGACCGCGCGACACGCGGCAGGGGCGTCCCGTACGGGAACGCCCCTGCCGCTCCAACCCCCTGAGTTGGCCAGTTCAGCGCGGCGTCAGCGCCGCAGTGATGAAGTCGACGACGCCGTCCTTGAGGCGGTCCGCCTCCGCGCCGTCGTCGAGGACGAAGCACTGGTACACGGCGATGCTCACCAGGCCCGTCACCAGCTTGGCGAGCGTCTCCGGGTCCGCTCTGCGCACGAAGCCTGCGTCCATCGCCCGGCGGTACAGGTCCGCCAGAGGGCGCTCCCGCTCGCGGGCCGCCCGGGCCATCTCGCGCGCCTCCGGGCTCGTGGGATCCGTATTCAGCACCACGAGCCGCAACAGCTCGCGGTTCTCCCGGCACGTCTCGAACACGGCCGAGACGCGCGCGTCCACGTCCTCCCGCAGGCTGGCCCCGGGCGCGGCGCCGCGCGCCGCGGCGCGGCCGATGAGCTCGAACAGCCGCTCGTGGAGCGCCGCGAAGATGGCGTTCTTGGACGGGAAGTAGAGGTAGAACGTGCCGAGGGCGATGCCCGCCTCCTCGGCGATGTCGGCGATGGTAGTCCCGTGGAAGCCCTTGCGGGCGAACACCGCTCGGGCGGCCTGGAGGATCGCCTCCCTTCGCGCCGCCTTCTGCAGCTCCGCGCGCTGCGCGCGGTCGGTTCCGGTGGTGGTCGCGCCGGCCATAACTGAATGAACGTCATTCATGTACCTGATATCTCGCCCCCGTGTCAAGGGGCCGCACAAACCTCGAGCGTCCCGACGGCTGCGGGACGCTCGCTTCGGGCTACGGGCCCTCCCGGCCGCTCACGGCGAGCAGCCGGGCGCGTTCCCTTCGAACACGGCGACGTGATAGATCTTCCCGTCCGGCGCGACCGCGGCCCCCGTGCCCACCCGCTCGAAGTGACAGTTGGTGATGGTCGCGAAGTGCGGCGGGCTCTGCTTCCACATCCGGATGGTCACATCCACCGCCTGATTCAGCGGGTAGTTGTTCCAGGCGATAACCTCGCCCGCCCAGGCGGTCGCGATGCCGAAGCGCTGGTACAGGCACGCGAAGTCGCAGCCGTCGGGCGGGTCGTGGCTGAAGTAGTTCTTGCGGGCCATGTCCTCCGCCCGCAGTCTGGCCACGGCGGCGAGCCCGGGGTCCACGCGCAGCGGGGGCAGGCCCTGCTCGGCGCGCAGCCGGTTCAGCCCGACGGCGAGGTTGGCTTCCATCACCTGTTGTGGCGTGCACGCCGCGGCCACCACGCCCAGCGTTCCCAGCGCCACGAGAGCGATCACGAGCCGTTTCACAGGTGGGCCTGCCTCTCCAGGCCGCCGCGGTCCGATGACGGCGGCGCGTCGTGTCTTCCACCTGATGCATCGGCAGGAGCGGCCCGATTCTTAAGGGTGTTCCCTTAGGGGAAGGGCGCTTTGGCAGGCGGCGAAGGGCCGGCGTAGAATGCGGTGACGGGCCCGTAGCTCAGGGGCAGAGCAGTCGGCTCATAACCGATCGGTCGCAGGTTCGATCCCTGCCGGGCCCACCAGGGCGATCCCGAGCCCGGTATACTGAAGACGCCAGGAGGCCGGGTGGCCGCCCCCGCCATCGAGCGGGGGAGGAAAGTCCGAGCTCCACCGGACAGGGCGCCGGGTAACACCCGGGCGCGGCGACGCGACGGAAAGTGCCACAGAAACATACCGCCCGGCCCTCGCGGCCGGGTAAGGGTGAAATGGTGCGGTAAGAGCGCACCGCGTCCGCCGAGAGGCGGATGGCGGGCAAACCCCGCCCGGAGCAAGGCCAAGTAGGGGACCTGCTAAGGGACGTCCGGCCCGATGGTCCCGGGTTGGCCGCTGGAGCCTTCCGGTAACGGGAGGCCTAGAGAGATGGCCACCGTCCTTCCTTCGCGGAAGGATACAGAACTCGGCTTACAGGCCGCCTGGCGAACGCGACGGCGTCCCGT
>DATLZC010000013.1:0-11749 GCA_035574215.1 Dehalococcoidia bacterium
TGCGGTTGCAAGCGGCCTCAGGTGGACGTGACGCTCCAGGCCGAGATCGCCAGGAACAGCACGGCGAGGACGATGGTGAGTTGGAACAGCGTCTTCTCGATGCCGCGCCGGGTGCGGAACGACCCGCCTCCCGGCCCGCCGCCGAACGTCTGACCCAAATCGGTACCCTTCGCCTGCAGCAAGACCACGAGGATCAGGAGCAGCGAAATCAGGATCTGGGCCAGGTTCAGGTAGTCGGCGAATTCCATCTCGGTTCCTGTTCCGCGGGATTATAGCACGGCGAGATGCTCGGAGCCCTGTTCAGCGGCCGCGAGCGCCTGCTCGATCTGGCCGCGCTCATAGTAGATGCGGATGAGGGCGTCCGCGAGCTTCTTCGAATCGTGGCGGTAGCGGTTCTCCTCGCAGACGACGTCCGCCGTGATCACCCGGCATCCGTTCATGGCAAGCCGGTCGACGGTGACAGGCTTCGAATGCCATTCCTCCGGCAGCCGGTCCGCGATGTTGCTGTTGGCGAGCACGAAATGGAACAGGTGGCCGTGCACGTGCTGGCGGAGCGCCTCGTAGTGGTCGCTGACCGCGAAGTCGTCCGTCTCGCCGTGTTGCGTCGCGACGTTGCAGACGTACACCTTGAGCGCAGGCGACACCTCGATGGCGCGCCGGATGCCTTCCACCAGCAGATTCGGCAGCACCGACGTGTACAGGCTGCCGGGCCCGACGATGATCATGTCCGCGTTCAAGATCGCGCGGATGGCGTCGGGGTTCGCCTGGACGTTCTCGGGGTGAATGAAGAGCTGCTCGATCCGCGACCCGCGTTCCGTGATCTTCGATTCACCTTCGATGATCTCGCCGTCAGCCGTGCGGGCGCGCAGGGTGATGTGGGTGAGAGTGGCCGGCAGGATGAGGCCACGGACGGCGAGGACGCGGCTGGTCTCGCGGATGGCCTCTTCGAAGTTGCCGGCGACCTCGCGCATGGCGAGGATGAACAGATTGCCGAACGTGTGACCTTCGAGGCCGGAGCCCTCCTTGAAGCGGTACTCGAAGAGCCGGGTCATGAGGGGCTCCGCATCGGCCAGCGCCGCGATGTTCTTCCGGAGGTCGCCCGGGGGCAGGATGCCGAACTCCTCGCGGAGCCGCCCCGAGCTGCCGCCGTCATCCGCGATGGAGACGATGGCCGTGATGTTTCCCGTGTACTCCTTCAACCCGCGCAGGAGGGTCGAGAGTCCGGTCCCCCCGCCGATGGCGACGATCTTCGGCCCGCGGCGAAGGTACCGGTGGTTGTAGATGATGTTGACGATGCTCTCGTCGCGCCCGCGCGGGAGGAAGGCGGACAGGAGCGAGCGGTTGAGCTGCCAGATGGCGAAGAGGATGATGGCCAGGCTGGTTCCGATGAAGAGCGCGCCGCGCACCACGCGGGGCAGAAACTGCAGCGTGAGGTAGTAGACCCACGCCGGGAACGTGTACGAGACGTAGACCTCGCGCAGGAAGTAGCCGATGCCGAGCCCGGCGATGGCCACCCCCACGAGCAGGAGCAGCAACCACCGTTTGATGTGCATCCCGAAGTAGAACCACTTCAGGAAGTTGTTCTCGCGAACGCTCTGGAGGAACCTCATGCCCACTCCTCTGCGTCGGTTCCGCGTTGCGGCGATTCTACCACACCATCGCGGAAGCGAATACGTTCCTAATCAGTTTTTCCGCGCCTCCAGCGCGGCGCGCAACAAATCGTTGACGACGGACGGATTGGCCCGCCCGCGGGTCTCCTTCATCACCTGACCCATCAAGAACTTGATGGCCTCCTGCTTGCCCCCGAGGTAATCCGCGACCGGCTTCGGGTTCGCCTCGATGACCCGGTCGACCACAGACGCGAGCTCGTCCGCGCCACTGATCTGTGTGAGGCCGAGCTCGGCGACGATCTCGCGAGGCGAGCGGCCGGAAGCGAACATCTCCTCGAAGACGGTCTTGGCCGCCGCCTGGGACAGCGTGCCGTCTTCGATCATCAGGGTCATGGTGTACAGATCCTCGGGGCGCACACGGGCGTCGGTGATCTCCATCTGCGACGCGTTGAGCAGCCGCGCGAAGTCCCCCAGCATCCAGTTCGCGACCACTTTCGTACGCCGGAGCGCGAGGTCGCGGTCGGGCAGCGCCATGGCGGGCGCCACCGCCGCCTCGTAGTAGTCCGCCTTCGCCCGCGACTCGGTCAGCAGGTTCGCTTCGTATGACGAGAGGCCGTACGTCTCCATGAAGCGGCGGCGCTTGGCGTCGGGCAGCTCCGGCAGCCGCGCCCGGATCGATTCGACGTATTCGCGGGAGAGCTCGAGGGCCGGGAGGTCGGGCTCCGGGAAGTAGCGATAGTCCTCGGCGTACTCCTTGGAGCGCTGGCTCACCGTGCGGCCGTGGGTTTCGTCCCAGCCTCGGGTCTCCTGGTGGACGGGCTCGCCGGCTTCCAAAAGCCTGGTTTGCCGCTCGACTTCGTACTCCAGCGCCCGGTAGACGGACCGGAAGCTGTTCAGGTTTTTCAGCTCCACCTTCGCGCCGAACTCCGGGTGGCCGCGGGGACGAATGCTGATGTTGGCGTCGCAGCGGAAATTGCCTTCCTCCATGTTGGCGCGGCTCACCCCGAGGTACCGGAGGATCTGCCGCAGCTTCATGAGGTACGCCTGAGCCTCCGCTGGCGAGCGCATGTCGGGCTCCGAGACGATCTCCATGAGCGGCACGCCCGAGCGGTTGACGTCCACCAGGCTGTAGGGCTCGCCGGTCTCGTCGACCCGGTGGAGGAGCCGCGCGACGTCTTCCTCCAGGTGGACGCGGGTGACGCCAATGCGCTTGGTGACGCCGTTGACCTCGATCTCGAGCCAGCCGTTCCGGGAGAGCGGCAGGTCGTACTGCGAGATCTGATAGCCCTTCATGAGGTCAGGGTAGGGGTAGTTCTTGCGGTCGAACTTCGAGCGCTCCGGGATCTCGCAGTTGAGCGCCAGCGCCGTCATGATCGTGTATTCGACGGCGACACGGTTGATGACGGGAAGGACGCCCGGCATGCCCAGGCAGACGGGGCAGACGTGGGTGTTGGGGGGAGCGTCGGCGTAGTCCGCGCTGCAGCCGCAGAACATCTTGCTCCGGGTTGCGAGCTGCGCGTGGACTTCGAGGCCGATGATGGTTTCGTAATCGGTTCGCGTTACGGTCGTCGTCATGCGGGCTCCAGGTCGGCCCGCCGCCCAGAACGCGGGCAGCGTACCACCGAACAGGGGAGGGCGGCAACCTCAGCGCGCGGTCGCTCTCGGCTCCGCGGCCTGGGTGAGGAGCGCCGGAAGCCTCTCGAAGAACGCCGAGCGCGGCAGCGCCTCCGCGCCCGCGTCCCGCGCCTCGCGTAGCGCGTCCGCCTTCGTGTGCTGACCGAAGGCGATGACCCGCGCGCCGCTGGCGACCGCGGCGCGCACCGTCGCCATCGGATCGAGGCCCTGGGCCTGGAGGTCCACCACGACGACGTCAGCGCCTTCGAGCGCTTCGGGGAGCGCTCCGTGTGGGGACACAGCCCGAGGCTCGAGTCCGCACCGGCGCGCCGCGCCGGCGATGCGCGACTCTAGCATGAGGTCGGTCACCGCGACCGCGACGACGCCCATACGATGCCCTCCCGTCGACGCATGGTACCGCGCGGGCCGCCGGCGGTGAAGGGTGGGCTGTCCGGCCGTTGCCGGCCGCATCGGGGCCGGCTATCCTCTGCGCCGTCGACCACGGAGGCGACGGTGCCGCGCGATGCCCTGATTCCGCCTGCAGACCAGATCGATGCCTCGATTCGGGAGCTGTCTTGTCGTCTCGACTTCCGCTGAGGAACTGTGATCATGGCTGAGGAACGACCACCCCTCGACTACCGGACCGCGCAGGGCCTTCCGAAGGAAGAGGCGGCGTTCTACTACCGTGGCCCTTCGGAGGAAGTGGCGCCGGGCGTGTTCTTCTTCCCGACGCAGGGAAACTGCGCCGTCTTCGCGTGCGGAGACCGCTTGCTGCTCGTGGACACGACGCCGAAGTGGTTCGCGCCCGGCATCGTCGAGGAGCTGCGGACGAAGCGATCGGCGGCGCCCATCGAGGCGATCGTCTACACTCACGGACACATCGACCACACGACGGGCGCGGAGGTGTGGCTCGCCGACGCCGAGCGCCGGGGCCATCCGCGGCCGCGCATCGTGGCGCATCACGACGTGGCCGCGCGCTTCCAGCGCTACACACTCCTCGCAGAGCAGAACAACTTCATCAATCGGGTGCAGTTCAACCTGCCGGAGGACGCCCGGCCGTTCTCCAACGTCACGTGGACCTACCCCGATGTGGACTACCGCGACGCCATGACCATCGTGGTAGACGGGGAGCGGTTCGAGCTGCGCCACTCGCGCGGCGAGACCGACGACGAGACGTGGGTCTGGTGCCCCGGGCGCCGGGTGCTGTGCGCCGGTGATACTTTCGTCTGGTCCTCGCCGAACGCAGGCAATCCGTACAAAGTGCAGCGGTACGCGAAAGACTGGGCGGACGCGCTCGAAGAGATGGCCGCGCTCCGGCCGGCGGTGCTGCTTCCGGGGCACGGTCCTGCGCTCGTGGGCGAGGAGCGCATCCAGGAGGCGCTGCTGGACACGGCGCAATGGCTGCGGAGCATCCACGACCAGGTCGTCGCAGCGATGAACCGCGGCCTGTGGCTCGAGGACATCTTGCGGCAGATCGAGTATCCGGCGGACCTGGCGAAGAAGCCGTGGCTGCGGCCCATCTACGACCACCCGGAATTCATCGCCAGGAACGTGTACCGCCTGTACGGCGGGTGGTACGACGGGAATCCCGCCAACATCCTGCCGGCGCACTCGGCCGACATTGCCCGCGAGCTGGTCGGCGTGGCAGGGGCGGCGCCGCTGCTGGAGCGGGCGCGGCGGCTGCGCGACGCGGGCGACCTGCAGATGGCCTGTCACCTCGTGGACTGGGTGCGGAAGGGCGATCCGGATAATCGTGAAGCGTGGGAGCTCTGGCGGGAGCTCTTCGCTGCCCGCGCCGAGCGGGAGGAGTCGCTCATGGCCCGCGGGGCCTTCCTGTCGGCCGTGCGGGAAGCGGAGCGCCGCCTGCAGGAGCTGGACGCCCAGCGCTAATCCACTACGCCCATCCGAGCGCCGCCCGGGCTTCCGCTGACATGCGTTCCGGCGTCCACGGCGGCTCTTGCACGACGTCCACGTCCACCGTCTCGACGCCCGGTACGGCGGCGAGCGCCTCGCGGACCTGCGCCTCCACCTCGTCGGCCATGGGACAGCCCGGCGCGGTCAACGTCATCGTCACGTGGATATACGCCTCTCGCACCACCACTTTGTACACCAGGCCGAGGTCCACGATGTTCACCGGAATCTCGGGGTCGTAGCAGGACTTGAGCGCGGTCAAGATGAGGTCCTTGCTCACGGTGGTGTCGATGAGCTGCCACTCGATGCCTTCTGCGCCCGCGCCCGCGCGTGACGCGGCGAGAACGGCGGCGTTGAGCGACTCCACGAGTTCGTTGGGGTCGGCGTTGATGACGGCCGCCGCGCGCTCCAACGTGATGGTCGGCGCCATGCGGGCCCGCATCTCGGGGTCGGCCAGCGGCGCGAAGCCGCGCGAGATGAGCGTCCGCAGCACGACAGGATGCGCGGCGATGGCGTCCGCGACGGTCATATCGCCGCGGATGGGTCCCGTGGCGGGCTCGGCCTGCTCGGCAGCGGACTCCGCGGGCGGCGCGCTGCCGGGTTGCGCCGCCGCTGACGCCGGGGCCGCAGCCGCGGTCGATGCCGCGCGGACCGGCCATGCGAACATCGATGACGCCAACTCGGCCGAGAACACCGCGAGCGCGGCGAAGAGCAGGAATCCACCTGCGATCATCAGCTTGAAGTCGAGGTCGGTCGGAGCAGTCGTGAACGCCACCGGCGCCACCCGCAGCACGACCCCCGCGCCTGCGAGCACGAACGACGGCACGATCGCGGCGGGCCAGCGGAGCTCTCGACCCGAAAAGACGGGGACGGTGCGGTAGCCGATCGCCATGATCATGAGCGTCGCGAATCCCAGGAGCGTCGCGTGCCGGATGGCGCCCGCCGCGTAGAACGGCGTGAAGCCGCCCTCCATCTCGCGGAGCCGCCAGTAGACGTCGAGGGCGACGCCGATGAGTAGCCAGACGTAGGCGACGCGCGCCGCGGCGCCGAACCCGGGAGGCGACGGCGGCGCCGTCGCGCCTTCAGGCGACGGCTCGAAGATGCGGAGCGCGAGGACGGCGGTCGCCACGGCAGCGGCGATGACGAAGGTGGTGGCGTCGTTCATCGGACCGGCCCAGCCCGCGTCCGTCAGAGCGGGCGCCCAGACCGCCGCGACCCGCAGCGGGACCGCGACGGCGAGGGCGACAAAGGCGACGTCACGGAGGCGTCCGCGCGCCGGCGGCAACGCCATGAAGAAGGGAAGCACCCGGAACGACACGCCGAGCACGAACACCATCACGAAGCCGTACACGCCGGCGGTCAACAACGCCATGTCGCCGGCGCTGTCCAGGACGCGTTCCCCGTTCCTCGCGGCGTCGATGACGAGCCAGGCGTCGATGGCGGACACGGCCACGAACCAGAGGGACGCCGCGATGAGGTAGCGGTCATAAGGCTCCCGCCGGTCGCGCGCGCGGAGCAACGTACCCGCGATCAGCCAGGCGAAGATGGCCGCGCCCGCGAGCTCGAGCGGACCCGACGCCGCCAGCAGAGCGCGCAGGAAGCCCTGCGGGTGCGGCTGGGCGTTGAGCCGGAGCAGCACGCCGAGGGTCATGAAGGCGTAGGAAGCGAAGACGAGGCGCCGGTCGGGCGGCGGCAGGGCCTTGAACCGCGGGATGATGTGATAGGCCATGCCCATGATGAACAGACCGAGGAACCCGAAGAGTTGACCGTGCCCGTGCGCCTGGACCAGCGCGAGCCAGGCGTCGCCACCGAGCCCGCCCCAGCCGCCGCCGGTCATCGCGGCCGTGACGCCCGTGGTCACGCCTGCGCCCAGGGTCAGGACGAGGGCGGTCGAAAGGAACACCCGGTACGGGTCCGACTGAGGCGACGACGAAGCCGGCGTCGCTCGATCGCGCTCCTGAGCCTGCTCGATGGACGTCGCGTACTCGTTCAGCTCGCGGATCAGCGCCTCGGGGTCGACGTGATGGACGGCAGCGAAAAACCCCACGGGCTCGACAGGCCCGTCCGGCCCGCCGCAACCCGTCAGTCCGTACTTATCGAAGATCGCGACCGCGCCCGGATAGCGGGTCACGACCTCGCGGACGGTTGTTCTTCCAGTGATGCGCTCCGACACGCCACTATGCTATCGACGGACCGCCGCGGCCGCTGTAACTTTGGTCGCATGGAGCGTCCTCCTGTCGCAGCGGACCCGCTCGCCGCCTCTCCGTACTTCGCCGACCTGGCGGAAGAGGACCGTCGGCGCATCGTCTCCCTCGCCCGCCGACGCCGCTGCCCGGCGGGCGCGATCCTCTTCCTCGAAGGCGAGGAGTGCGCCGGCCTCTACATCGTCCTCGAAGGACTGATCAAGGTGTACAAGACCTCGGAGGACGGCCGCGAACAGATCCTCCGGCTCATGGCGCCGGGTGACTCCTTCAACGAAGTGCCTGTGTTCGATGGCGGGCCCAACCCGGCCAGCGCAGCGGCCGTCGAGCCCAGCGAGACGCTCGTGTTTTCCCGCGACTTAGTGCTTCGGCTGCTGGACGAATATCCCGCCTTCACGCGGGCCGTCGTGCGCACGCTCGCCTCCCGTCTGCGGCATCTGGTCGCCTTGGTGGAGGACCTCTCGTTCCGGCAGGTCACCGCGCGGGTCGCCCGGATTCTGCTGCAGTCGGTCGCTCCTCGCGAGGGCGTCGGAGCGGGCGCAGGACGCCGGGCGCGGATCACCCAGCGGGAGATCGCCCAGATGGCCGGAACCGCCCGCGAGGTCGTGGCGCGGGCGCTGCGGGTGCTGGAAGACGCAGGAGCCGTGCAGGTGGACCGCGGCCAGGTCCGCATCGTCGATGTTTCCCGGCTGGAAGCGCTCTCCTGACGTGCGTGACCAAAGTCACGTCGAGGGCCCCGCTCCTCCGTTCACCATGGGTACGACTCGTGTGGAGGAGGTGGAACGATGCGGGTCGAAGAGATGACAGTGGCAGAGGTTGCGCGGCGCTGGGCGCGGGCCCTCGACGTGTTCTCGAGAAACGGTATCGACGCCTGTTGCGGCGGCGACAAGCCGGTCGGGGAGGTGGCGCGCCTGCACGGCATCCCCCTCGACCGGCTGCTCGCAGAGCTGGCGCAGGCAGGGGTTCCGGTTCAGGAAGAGATTTCCGCATAGGAGGACATTCGTGAGCGACGAGACCGTGATCGACGTGCGCGGGATGGAGCCGCGGCTGCGGCACCCGCTCATCTTCGAGACATTCGACAAGCTCCAGCCGGGACAGGCGTTCCTCCTGGTGAACGACCACGACCCTAGGCCGCTGTACTACCAGTTCCAGGCGGAGCGCGGGGGCCAGGTGGCGTGGACGCCTCAGGAAGAGGGCCCGGAGCGCTGGGTGATCCGCATCGAGAAGGTGGCGTCCGGATGACCGACCTCGACGTGGTCACCGTCGATGTGCGAGACGACATCCGGGCGGGACGCGAGCCCTTCCAGCGCATCATGGCGGCGGCGGCGTCGCTGCGCGATGGGCAGGCGCTCGAAGTCATCAACGTGTTCGAGCCCGTGCCCCTGTACGAAGTCATGAGGCAGCGGGGCTTTGCGCACCGCACGGACCGCACGCCGGACGGCGACTGGCGGGTGCTCTTCTATCGCGAATAGCGACGCGATACCATCGGCGGGCGATGCCCTCGCCGTCCCTGACGCCGCGCCCCGGCGACCCGGATCCGGGGCTGTGCGGCGCCTGCGTCTATGCCCGCATCATCGCGAACGACCGAGGCTCGCGGTTCTGGCAGTGCGGCCGTTCGTTCGATGACCCCGCGTTCCCCCGGTACCCACGCTTGCCTGTCCGCTCGTGCGCGGGCTTCGAGCCCGGCGCTCCATACGCGAGCGAGCGACGTTCGCCGCTCCGCTGACCGACCTCCGGCACTGGCGCGCCGGTCTCGGCAGGAGCAGGCTGATCGTGGAGGCGCGCCATGTTGAAGGCGATTGCACGGACACTGCTGCGGATGGCTCGCGTCGCGCCGCTGCCGGGCTTCGCGGGGAGGACGCCGCCAGTG
This sequence comes from Dehalococcoidia bacterium, assembly GCA_035574215.1. Taxonomy (GTDB): domain Bacteria; phylum Chloroflexota; class Dehalococcoidia; order DSTF01; family JACRBR01; genus DATLZC01. The sequence continues at coordinate 9,207 of DATLZC010000013.1, forward strand.
GACGCGATCCAGGTGGAGGAGCTGCCCGCTGAGCCGGTGGAGCCGCCGAAGCTCACCGAACAGCGGCACGACGGCGCCGAGGACCGGAAGCGAGCCGAGGGCCGGGCGCCGCGATAGGCGGGGCGTGGTGCCGGGGGTGGGGCTCGAACCCACAAGGCCTCGCGGCCGGCGGATTTTAAGTCCGCTGCGTTTGCCAGTTTCGCCACCCCGGCCCGCTTCGTCTTATCAGATTCTAGAGCTCTCCCGCACCCCGCAATTCCCCGAGGCGGCTCCTGTTCATCTTCCGACGCTGCGGCCGATTCCTAAAGGGCGTCGAGAAAGGCAAACCGTCCGAAAGGGCGGGACGCAAAGCCACGGGCCTACGTCCGCCTGCCGCGGATAGGGCAGCCGGGCTGCCGAAAGCGAAGGAGAAGACACCCATGAAGGCCGTACTCTGTGCGGCGATCCTCGCAGTCACCTTTGCGGCGGCCGTTCAGACCCCTGCGCTCGGGGCGAAGGGAGGCAAGCCGGCCGTCCGGCTCTCCTACGATCTGTACGCGTTCGCCGATGGAAGCCGCGTGGTGGACTACACGGCGGAGCGAACGGGAGCGGGCGGCGCCGACCTGGCGGTCAGCCACCGGTGCTCGCTCGACGGCGACATCGTGGAGAGCCGCCTCAATCGCCTGTACTGGTCGGGGCCCGGGGACAAGGTCGGCCACTGGACCACGAGTGTTCCGGCTGGCGCCTGGTGCACTGCGGTGGTGGTCGATCTCGCGCGACCGCTCTCGGGCACATGGAGCGGGTATCTCGAGGTATCGGCGCCCGTGAGCTACGTGGTCGAATAGCGGGAGGCAAAGCGGGAGGGCCGGTCATCGACCGGCCCTCCGCTTACCGTCGTCCGGGTTCGGGGCCCCGGCGATCAGTCGTGGTTGTTCGCGAGGCCGAGGCTGTCCTCCGAACAGTGTCCCGGACCGATGTCGCCCTCGTTGTACGCTGCGAGCGTCGCCGCCCACGAGATGAGCTGGTCTCGCAGCGGACGCGGCGGCTTCTGGTCGAGGTTGGTCACGCCCTGGAAGTACAGGGCCGCCCCGCTGAGCGCGGCGTCGACCTCCGGCGTCGACGCGGCGCCCGCGAGCTGGTTCAGCACCGCGGCCATGTACTGATGGGCGAGGATGTAGTTCGCGTTCCCTCCCTTCGGCGCGGTCCAGAAGACCTGGTACCAGGTCTTACCGGTGTCGAAGAACTCCGTGTCCGCCCCGTTCGGGAGCTCGTCCCAGGTCGGGTCGGCGGGCGCCGGTCCATGCACCGAATGAGTCTTCCAGTAGCCCTGCGTCAGCGTGCAGCCGGTGGGGCACGGCACCGTGATCACCACGAACCACGAAGAGTCGCCTGACGTCTGCGTGTCGTTGGTGACGAACGTGGCCGTGTTGTCGATCCGGTGCTCGCCGCACTGCGCCGCCGAGAACGGCCCGAAGTCGCGGTCGTACGCGAACGTGCACGGGGCGCCGTCCACGTCGCACGTGCCGAGGTCACCGGCGAACGTGTCGCTCACGCTCACCTGCTCGTCCACGATCGTGGTGGGGTCGCCGAAGGTCACGTTGGCGCTACCGGAGTAGTCGGCCGTGCCGCCGGCCGTCGCCGTGCCGTTCTGGTCGTAGTCGAAGAGCTGCTGGGTGGCGGTGGCCGTGTTGGTGCGGCCTTCGGCGTCCGGCAGGTCGGCCGAGTAGGTGCACACCAACTGTCCGCCGGCGGCGATGACGTGCGGGAAGGTGACCGCGCCGCAGTCGACGGTGGCGGCTCCGACCCCGCTGACGAGGTCCGCCACGGAGTTGATGGTGGCGGGGATGGGGTTACCGGCGTTGGAGACGGTGATCTGCCCCGCCACCGCCCAGTCGGAGTCGGTGAAGCCCCTCACGTCCACCGTCACGGAGTACGGGTAGTTCGCGTAGATCTCGTTCACGTTCAGCGTCAGGTTGTGCCCGTTGGGGTCATCCGATGACTTCAGGATGTCCCACTGGTACGTGCGGGTGAACGAGGTCTGAGCGTTCTTAGTGACGGCGAGCTGGTAGCAGTTCACTGTGACCGAGGCGCTGTCGCTCTGGCCCGTCTCGACGATGGAGGCGGTGTTGTTGTGGGTCCCCTCGTCCTCGTCACACTCGAACTTGCGAGTGTAGCTGGTCCAGCCGGTGTCGCTGAACGCGCCCAGGTTTCCGGCGAAGGTATCGGTGACGGAGACCGAGGAGTTCACCTCCGTGATGGTGGCGGAGGAGAAGTCGACGGTGGCGCTCCCGCTGTAGGTCTTCGTGCCGCCCTCCGACGCCGCTCCGTTCTGGTTGTAGTTGTGGAGCTGCTGCGTGGCGGTCGCGGAGTTCGTCCGGTTGGAGCCATTGGGCAGCGCGCTCTGGTACGTGCACACCAACTGTCCGCCGGCGGCGATGACGTGCGGGAAGGTGACCGCGCCGCAGTCGACGGTGGCGGCTCCGACCCCGCTGACGAGGTCGGTCACGGAGTTGATGGTGGCGGGGATGGGGTTACCGGCGTTGGAGACGGTGATCTGCCCGGCC
>DATLZC010000014.1:0-6728 GCA_035574215.1 Dehalococcoidia bacterium
GCGCCCCGAACTCGCCCGGGAGCCGCCGGGGCGAAGCCGAACGGTGGAGTCCCGGCCGGGAACGCCCGTTACAGCGCAAGAGTCCGCGCCCGCCAGCGAGGCGGGCCGGAGAAGGGTGGTACCATCCCGCGCCAGGGATCCCTTCTGGTGCGGGTTTTCTGTTTGTCAGGACGCGCGACCGTGAAGCGACGTGCGTATCCGCCGTTGTCGGAGGCGAACCCGGTCCCGAGGCGCGCCCACGCATGCGTTCGTCGGGACCGTGCAGTAGCGCTCCTCCTCCTTCGTCGGGAGGGCGTCCTTCCCACCGGGGAAGGGCGGGCCCTCCTCGTCCGGTAGACGCCGCCCGCCCCGCACGGGCGCGCAGGGCGGCCTCCCGCCATCGACCGAAACGATACGACCACTCCGGCCGTTCGAACGAGGGCCGGGTTCTGCGAAGAGGGAGCAGGCAATGAAGCTGACAGGCGCGCAGATCGTGATGGAGTGCCTCGTCCGGGAAGGGGTCGAGTACGTCTTCGGCTACCCCGGCGGGGCCAACCTCCCGTTGTACGACCAGCTCAAGAACTACCCGCAGATCAAGCACGTCCTCGTGCGGCATGAGCAGGCCGCCGCCCACGCGGCCGACGCGTACGCGCGCGTGACCGGCAAGCCCGGGGTCTGCTGGGCCACCTCCGGGCCCGGGGCTACCAACCTCGTCACCGGCATCGCGAACGCGTGGATGGACTCGGTGCCGCTGGTGTGCATCACCGGGGCGGTGGTCACCTGGCTCATCGGCCGGGACGGCTTCCAGGAGGCCGACATCACCGGCATCACCATCCCGATCACCAAGCACAACGCGCTGGTGCTGGATGTGAACGACCTGGCCCGGACGCTCCAGGAAGCGTTCTACATCGCGACCACGGGCCGGCCTGGCCCCGTGCTCGTCGACATCCCCCGCGACATCCAGCAGCAGGAAGCGGAGTTCACGTGGCTCGACTCCATCGAGCTGCGCGGCTACAAGCCCGTCACCGAGGGGCATCCGCTGCAGATCAGAAAGGCGGCGGAGCTCATCGCCGAGGCGGAACGCCCGGTGATCCTGGCGGGCCACGGCGTGGTCATCTCCCGCGCCTGGGACGAGCTGGTCGAGTTCGCGGAGAAGACCCAGACGCCGGTCATCACCACGCTCCTGGGGATCGGCGGATTCCCCGGGACCCATCCGCTGAACATGGGCATGCCGGGCATGCACGGCATGTACTGGAACAACATGGCGCTCTCGGAGTGCGACCTCCTCATCGGCGTCGGCGCCCGGTTCGACGACCGGGTGACGGGCCGGCTCAAGGACTTCGCGCCGAAGGCCAAGATCATCCATATCGACATCGACCCGGCGGAGATCGGGAAGAACGTGAAGGTGGCGGTGCCCATCGTGGGCGACGTGAAGCGGGTGCTGCAGGCGCTGAACCGCGAGGTGCAGCCGGCCCGCCACGACGCCTGGCTCGCCTGGTTCCGCGAGATGCGCGAGAAGCACCCGTCCATCGCCATCCCCGAAAGCGACGGGCTGCCGCCGCAGTACGTCATCAAGCGCATCTACGACCACAGCGGCCCCAACGCTTACTACGTGACGGGCGTCGGCCAGCACCAGATGTGGGCGGCGCAGTACTTCTGGGTGGACAAGCCGGGCGGCTTCATCACCTCGGGTGGCCTGGGCACCATGGGCTTCGAAGTGCCGGCGGCGATGGGCGTTCAGTTCGCCGCACCGAAGGAGACGGTCTGGGCCATCTGCGGCGACGGCGGCTTCCAGATGACGATGCAGGAGCTCGCCACCTGCGTGGAGTACGAGCTCCCCATCAAGTTCGCCATCATCAACAACGGCTACCTGGGCATGGTGCGCCAGTGGCAGGAGCTGTTCTACAGGAACAACCTGTCGGCGGTCCGCCTGTTCCAACCCGACTTCGTCCGGCTCGCCGAGGCGTTCGGCGCGCGCGGCATCCGGGTGACCGACCGGGCGCAGGTGGACGCGGCCATCGAAGACGCCCTGGCCCATCCGGGCCCGGTGATCATCGACTTCGAGGTCGATCCGTACGAGAACACGTTTCCCATGGTGCCGCCGGGGGCGAGCCTCCAGGAGACCATCGACCAGCCGGCGCAGGAGCGGCGGAAGGAGCGAGTGCGATGAGCAAGCACACCATCGTGGCGCTGGTGGAGGACCGCCCCGGGGTCCTGAACCGCATCGCCAGTAAGTGGCGCCAGCGGGGCTTCAACATCGAGAGCCTCGCCGTCGGCCACAGCGAGATCCCGGGGCTGTCCCGGATGACGTTCACCGTGGACGGCGCGACGCACGACGTCGAGCAGGTCACCAAGCAGCTCTATAAGGTCATCGAGGTGGTGAAGATCACCGACCTCACCCACGAGGACATGGTGGCCCGCGAGCTCGCCATGGTGAAGGTGAACGCGACCGCGGGGACGCGCAGCGCCATCATCGAGGTCGCCAACATCTTCCGCGCCAACATCGTCGACGTCTCGCCCGATTCGCTGATCGTCGAGGTGACGGGCACCGAGGACAAGGTGGACGCCCTCATCGAGATGCTCCGACCGTACGGGATCCGCGAGCTGGTGCGGACGGGCACGGTGGCGATGGTGCGCGGCGGCGGCCCCAGCGTGCCCATCGAGGGCGAGCCGCACAAGCGCTTTCGCCCCGCGGGCGAAGGCAAGCCGAAGGTGGGAAGCCTGCTGTAGGCAGGCGCGCTCGAGGAAGGAGACGGAAGGGCCATGGCCCAGATCTACTACGACGAAGACGCCGACCTGTCGCTGCTCCAGGGCAAGACCGTCGGCGTCATCGGGTTCGGCAGCCAGGGGCACGCCCACGCCCTGAACCTCAGGGATTCGGGGGTCAACGTCATCGTGGGGCTGTATCCCGGCTCCCGGAGCTGGAAGCAGGCCGAGGAAGCGGGCCTCAGGGTGGGCAGCGTGGCCGAAGTCGCGCAGGCCGCCGACATCATCATGATGCTCACCCCGGACCAGGTGATGAAGGAGGTCTACGAGTCGGGGGTCGAGCCGGGCCTTCGCGACGGGAAGATGCTGATGTTCGCCCACGGCTTCAGCATCCACTTCGGCCAGATCGTGCCGCCCCCGGGCGTCGACGTGACGATGATCGCGCCCAAGGGGCCGGGCCACCTGGTGCGCCGGATTTACACCGAAGGCGGCGGCGTGCCCGCGCTCCTGGCCGTGCACCAGAACGCCACGGAGAACGCCAAGCAGCTCGCCCTGGCGTACGCCAAGGGTTTGGGGGCCACCCGCGCCGGCGTCCTCGAAACCACCTTCAAGGAGGAAACCGAAACCGACCTGTTCGGCGAGCAGGCGGTCCTCTGCGGCGGCGTCACCCAGCTCGTCAAGCTGGGGTGGGAGACGCTGGTGGAGGCGGGCTACCAGCCCGAGATCGCCTACTTCGAGTGTCTGCACGAGCTCAAGCTCATCGTCGACCTGATGTACGAGGGCGGCATGCGGTATATGCGCTACTCCGTGAGCGACACCGCGGAGTACGGCGACTACACCCGCGGGCCCCGCATCGTGGACGAGGGCGTGCGGGAGAACATGCGGGAAGCGTTGCGCGAGATCCAGGAGGGGCGGTTCGCCCGGGAGTGGATCCTGGAGAACCAGGCGGGCAGGCCGACGTTCAACGCCCTGCGGCGCCTCAACGCCGAACACCCTATCGAGGAGGTCGGGGCCGAGCTGCGGGCGATGATGTCGTGGCTCAAGCAGAGCCGGCCCGCGGGGCCCGACGGCAAGACGGGATGACGAAAACCATGAGCGGACGTCCACGGGACAGGCGCGCCCTCATCCTTCTCCGGCCCTCGTCCGCCGCTGGCGGATGGAGGGCCCAGGAGCGCGCGAACACACGCTTCGGAGAAGGAGGAACCGATCGTCATGGCTGACAACCGCGTCATCATCTTCGACACCACGCTGCGGGACGGCGAGCAGTCGCCGGGCGTAGCGCTCACCACCGCCGACAAGCTGGAGATCGCCTTGCAGCTCCAGAAGCTGGGGGTGGACGTCATCGAGGCGGGCTTCCCGCGCTCCTCGCCGGGCGACTTCGACGCCGTGCGCACCATCGCCCGGGAGGTGCGGGAGTGCCAGATCGCGGGGCTGGCCCACGCCAACCCGGAAGCCGTGGACGCCTGCTGGGAGGCCCTCAAGGAGGCCGCCCACCCGCGCATCCACGTCTTCCTGTCGTCGTCGGATATCCACATCATGCACCAGCTCCAGAAGGACCGGGAGGAGGTGCTCGAGATGGCCCGGGCCATGGTGGCGCGGGCGAAGAAGTACACCTCCGACGTAGAGTTCAGCCCCATGGACGCCACCCGGTCCGAGCGGGCGTACGTCTATCAGATGCTCACCGAATGCATCGAGGCGGGCGCCACCACCGTGAACATCCCCGACACCGTGGGATACGCCATCCCCGAGGAGTTCGGGCAGTTCATCCGGGACATCATGGAGAACGTGCCCAACATCCATAAGGCGCGGGTGTCGGTGCACTGCCACAACGACCTCGGCCTGGCCGTCGCCAACTCGCTGGCGGCGGTGCGGGCCGGCGCGCGCCAGGTGGAGGTCTGCGTCAACGGTATCGGCGAGCGGGCCGGGAACGCCTCCCTCGAAGAGGTGGTGATGGCCCTCCGCACCCGGAAGGACCTGTTCGGCGTCGAGACGGGCGTCAACACCCGCGAGCTCTACCGCACGAGCCGGCTGGTGTCGGACCTCACGGGGATGAGCGTTCAGCCCAACAAGGCCATCGTCGGGGCCAACGCCTTCCGCCATCAGTCGGGCATCCATCAGGACGGGATCCTGAAGATGCGCGAGACGTACGAAATCATGGACGCGCGGGAGATCGGGTGGCCCTCCGGCGGCGGCGAGATCGTGCTGGGCAAGCTCTCGGGGCGCCACGGGTTCAAGGCGCGGCTGGAGGCGCTGGGCTACGAGCTCACCCAGGAGGAGCTGTCGCGGGCCTTCATGGCCTTCAAGGAGCTCGCCGACAAGAAGCCCGAGATCGACGACCGGGACATCGAGGCCATCGTCGCCGACAAGCTGCGCACCACCGACGAGACGTACCATCTCGACTTCGTGCAGGTGACCTGCGGCGACCACGCCACGCCCACGGCCACGGTGCGCCTCATCGCCCCCGACGGGTCGATCCTCGCCGACGCGGCGCTGGGCACGGGCCCGGTGGACGCCGTCTACAAGGCCATCAACCGCCTCGTGCAGGTGCCCAACACCCTCACCGAGTTCGCCGTCAAGAGCGTGACCGAAGGGATCGACGCGATCGGCGAGGTGACCATCCGGATTCAGTCGGAAGGCAAAACCTATGTCGGCCGCGGCGCCGACACCGACATCATCGTGGCGTCGGCCAAGGCGTACATGAACGCACTCAACCGGCTGCTGGCGGTGCAGCGCCGAAAGGACGCGGAGGTTCGGACCAACCCGTGAAGGCGCCAAGCGCCACGGATTGATGCAAAGAATCAGACGCGCTTGCAAAGCGGACGGTGGCGTGGTAAAGTAAGGCCCGGAGGTGCGCCATGGGAGAGGGGCGGAAGCGCGGCCGGACGCTGCGAGAGGCGGCCGCCCTGACGGAGCTGTACCGGGCCGGAACGGAAGACGACGCCGACGACGAGGAGCGGGCCACCGTGACCCTGAGCGGGAAACATCAGGTGACGCTGCCGGCCGCGATGGTGCGGGAGCTGGGCATGCGGCCCGGGGACAAGCTCAGCGTGCGCCGGCGGGGCCAGGAGCTGGTGCTTACACGGCTGCCGCGGACGCCCGAGGAGTGGGTGGCCCGCTACCGGGGCGCCCTCAGGGGCGTGTACGGCGAGACGCCGGAGGCGATCGAGGACTACATCCGGAAGGAGCGCGAGAGCTGGGAGGAGCGGGAGCGCCGCCTCGGTTCGTAGACGTCCTGCGGTCCCTTCGGCGGCTCAACCTGGACACCTGCGCCGTCATCTACTACCTGGACGAGACCAGCCCGTACCGGGATCTGGTGAGCGAGGCGTTCCGGATGGCGGCGGCAGGCAGGATCGAGCTCGTGCTCCCGGGAATCGCGTTGCTGGAGCTCCTGGTCGGCCCCATGCGACGGGGCCGGCCGGAGCTGGTGGAGACGGTGATGGACGTGGCTGAGCAGTTTCCCAACATGCGGGTGAGCGAGGTGTCCAAGCGGGTGTTGCTCGCCGCGGCCGCCATCCGCGCCGCCTCGGGCCTGAAGGCCCCCGACGCCCTGGTGCTCGCCACCGCCGCCGTCGAGCGCTGCGACGCGACCCTGGGCAACGACGGCGACTGCCGCCGGGCGTCGCTCGCGATGCCGGAGGTGTACGTCCCGGGCGGCGTCGGCTCGCTGGCGGTGCCTCCGTATCTGCGGCTGAGCGACTACGTCTCGCCGACCTAGAAAGGCCTGAACGCATGGGCATGACCATGGCCGAGAAGATCCTGGCCGCGCACGCCGGCCGGGACCGGGTCGAGCCCGGAGACCTCATCAACGTCAAGGTGGACGTGGTGATGGCCAACGACGTCACCGCGCCCATCGCCATCGAGCAGTTCCGGCGGCTCGGCGTGAGCCGCGTGTTCGACCCCGAGCGCGTCGTCTTCGTGCCCTCCCACTTCGTCCCCAATAAGGACATCGCCTCCGCCGAGCAGGCGAAGAAGATGCGGGAGTTCGCGAAGGAGTCGGGCGTCGTCTATTACGAACAGGGACAGGCGGGCATCGAGCACATCCT
>DATLZC010000015.1:0-5351 GCA_035574215.1 Dehalococcoidia bacterium
CGTGCGCGTCACCCGCACGTACTCGTCGATGAACGGGCCGCGGTAGAAGTCGGTCCGGCCGTCGATGAAGACGCGTACGTCGGGGTATCCCTTCGCGATGAGATACCCGCCCCACGTGTAGTCGTTGAACAGCCGCGCGCCCGGGTGGCGTTCCTCGACGTAGCGCAGCGCTTCCGCCGGATAGCGCACCTCCGACGGCTCGCCGAGCGAGAAGCCGTCGGAGACGCGATGCCCGATGGAGAGGGCGAGGACGAAGGCCGCCAGGGCGGGGAGCGCCGCCATCGGGAGGCGCATCGTGGTGCGCGAGTCGGAGGCGGCGCTGGCGAAGGACCATCGCGCGGCGAGCGCGGGTCCGACGACGGCGGGCAAGAGCAGCGCCACGTACGGGGCGTTGCGCAGCGCCTGCGCGCCGAGCGCGAGGGCGGCCAGGCTCACGAGCCACAGGAAGGGCCGCGGGCGGTTCCGCGACAGCAGCGCCAGCGCCAGCGCGCCCATGGCCAGGAACAGCGGCCACAGAATCGGCGCCCGTGGGTCGGGCCGCTGCCACTCGGCGACGAAGCGAAGCTGGTCGGCGTCTTCGAGATAGCGCAGGGGATACGTCAGGAGCGCGGGCCCCTGGGGGTTCGCCGTCGCCGCGACGACGCACGCCAGGGCGATGAGAGCCGGCTCGCGGAGACCGGACGCGCGCCCGCGAAGCCGGTCCCAGACAGCGGCGGCGAGCCACGCCCCGAGGGGCACGAAGCCGTACACGAAGCCGAGATGGAGGTTGGCCCACAGGGCCATCAGGGGAGGGAGCAGCCAGACCGGGGCGCGCTCTCCTTCGGTGCGCCGGTAAATGATGGCCACGAAGACCGCGAACAAGAGCCAGCTCAGCGCCTGGGGCCGCACGGTGACGTAGTAGGAGAGGACGATCGTGGAGAGGAGCGTGAGCAGCGTCAGCGCCTTCGTCCCGGCGCCCTGCCGCCGCGCGAGGCCGTACATCGCGGCCAGCGCCAGGACGGCCGCCCCGACGAACACAACGACGTTCGCCCAGTACCCAAGCGTCGACTGAACCACGTAGATGAGCGCCTCGGAGAGCCATTCGTGGGCGACCCAGGGCTCGCCGGCGCGGCTCCAGGAGAAGGGGTCGTGCCGCGGGATGCCCGAGTGCACGATGAGGTCGCCCGTCCGCAGGTGCCACCAGAAATCGGGGTCCACGGGACGGACGAGGGGGATAGCGAGGAGGATGGCGAAGAGGACGGCGAGCTGGGCGCGGGAGATGTGGACGCGCGTCCTCAGGAGCGCGAGGGCGCCCGCTCCCGATGGGCTCGCCACGGCTCGCTCCTCAACGGCCACCGGCGGCCCGCCTCCTACCTGTCGCACGTCCGACGTGGCTCACGATAGACCATCCCCTCGGAGAACTCCACCCGGTTTTCATACAGCGCGGTGACATCGTCAACCCAGTCGACCGGGAAGATCGCGAACGCCGGCACTACGAGAACGTCGGGCGGGCACATGAGTAGGTCCTTCCGCACGAGTTCGCCCCATTGCGGGTGCACCACCAAGGGCACGCTGTAGAAGAATCGGCGTTGGGGGCGCCGGTCTGTGTAGGCGTAAATCTGGGACCGGTCGCCGAGGACGTAGAGCTCGCCAGGGGAGCGCTGCACCTCCGTGATCAAGCGGCCATTGCCCTGGGTAACCTTCGAGACGACGCTGAGAACGACGGCGAACGCGACGAGGACTGCGGAGACGATGGCCAGCGCCGACAAGAGGAAGCGCCTGCCTGAAAGCCCTTTCGTCCCTGCCGCCGCAAGCAACGCCGCTGGAGGGCTCATCAAGGCGTAGTAATGCGCGAAATCGTAGCCTCCGAGCTTCACGGAGAGATAGGCGCATCCGAGCCATGCCAGGCAGCGCCTGTCCCGCGCGACCGAAGCCCCTCGCACCACCAGATACCAGACCGGTAGCATCCCGAGCAGAACAAGAGGGTTGAAGATGAATAGCCCAACGGCGCGGCGCCACACCTCGATATGCGCGCCGTACTCGAGGTTGAACATCACGTTCGCGTCCCAGTAGTCTCGCCAGACTGGGGCGAAGGGCAAGCTCACGGCCGCGACGACGATGACGAGACCCATGACGCTTAACCATGCGCGACGCCCCCAATGGATGAACAGGAGCGGCAGAAACGCCAATGCGACAGCCTTCGTCATCACAGCGACGCCGAGGAGGACGCCTCCGACAATTGGCGAGGTCGTCGCGACTGCGGCCGTCAGCGGAAGCAACATGAATGCTTCTGTGTTCGCACCGAGGGAAATGAAGGGGTTGATCAGCAGCAGTGCGTACGCTAGGAGCGCGGCCTTGACGTGCGCCTGTCCCAGCCACGCCGAAGCGACCGAAGCCAACGCGGAAAATGACAAGGCGACCAACGCCGCAGCAATCAGGCGCTGGATCTCGATGGGAGCCCCCAGGCCGGCTGGGATGTAGTACGCGTACGTGAGCGGGGCCTTGTGATCGAAGATGTCCCTGTATGGCCACTGCCCGTTCAGGAGACCCTGAGCGACCACCTTGTAGACCCCCTCATCGGGGTCGTACGGCATCACGAAGGCGAGTAGCGCGAGCCATGCGACCACGCCCGCCGCCGGGAGCGTCCACGGAGGCAAGTTCGGCTTCGCGGCTAATCGTGCTCGTCGCATGTGCCGATACTACCACTGCGATGAACGGCATCGGCGTCGGGTTCACGGTCGCGCTGGGAGTCGGGATCGGCATGCGTATCGGCGCGCCCGCCGGCTTCGACCCTCTGGAGGTCGCGACGTCGATGGCGTTCTACGGCCTCCTTTCGGGCTTCCTCGTGCACCTGTACCAGTTCGCCCTTCGCGGGTTTCGCCTCCCGTCGCGCCGCCGATAGGCGCCGGGCGTGGGACGTCCCTCGGGGCCGGCCTCGCCGTCCGGTTGGGAAGAGGACGCTCGTGGCTTAACGGCGGAGTTCGGACGGCGGAGCGGTCTCGGGCGATGGCGCCGCAGGGCGCTCGATCCGCACGAGCACCTCGTGGCCTCCCAGCGTGAGGCGGTCGCCGTCCTCGAGAACAGCCCAGTCGATGGCGCGGCCGTTCACCATCGCGGGACGGGCGCGGTCGAGGCTGTGGGCCATGAGATGTTCCCCGCGCCACCAGACCCGGAGGTGCTCGTCGAGCAGGCCTTGCTCCTCCGTGAGGCGAAGGCCGCAGGTCCGCCCGCTGCCCAGCGTGACGGCCACGTCCTCCACGACCGTGTGCGCGCCCCGGTCGGGGCCCGCGGTCACGGTGAGCACGGCGCGCCCCCGCCGCACCTCGACGGGCCCGCGCGCCTGCTCGGGGAGGTCCACCGGCCCGATGCGTCCGGCAGGGCCGGCGGTGCGGCGCCGGCGTCTCCACAGATACGCCGCCCGGCCGGCGATGAGCAGCGCGGCGACCCCGGCCACGGCGCCGACGCCGTAGAGAATCGGACTGACGCCCCGCCGCTCCTCCGGCGCGGGCTCGGGCGGTGGGGCGGCGGTCGGGGGCGGGGCCGGCAGCGCGAGCGAGAGCTGCACTTCGTCCCTCAGGACCGAGCCATCTCTCGCGAGGGTCACGGCCAGGGCCGGCGCGCGGTTCGTCAGGTCGTCGGGAAGCCGGATTGTGAGCTCGTACTGACTGCGTAAGAGCGCGCTGATGTAGCCGTAGATGGCCGGCAGGTCCGCCGTCTCCGCGGGGAAGAACCGACCCCGTGTGACCGCGGCCAGCTCCTCCAGGAACGGCCGGTCGATGTCGGACCCGAGACCGATCACGAAGAACGGCACGCCCGAGGCGCGGGCCGCCTCGAGAGCGGCCTCGCGTGTCGACTGGCTCAGCCCACCGAAGTCCCGCCCGTCGGAGAGCAGCACCACCGCGTGTCGCGCGGTCTCCGAACCGGCGGCGACGTAGCTCGAGATGCGCACGGCGTCGTACAGGGCGGTGTTGCCCCTCGCGACGAGGCCGTCGATCTGCGCGGCGAGAACGGCGCGATCCGACGTGAAAGGATTGCCCACGTCCACGGCGTCCGCGAAGGGGATCACCTTCGCGCTGTCCTGGGGGCCGAGCTGGTCGACGAAGGAGCGGGCGGCCGCTTTGGCCTGCGCGATGGCGCCCGATTCCGCCATGCTCCCGCTGACGTCGATGGTGAGCGCGACACCGAGGGGGATGCGCGCGTCCACGATGGTCCGCTCGGAAGCGATGGCGACGGGGGTTCCGTCGAGCTCGGCGGCGAAGCCCGAGGCGTCGGGGATGGGCTGGCCGCTCGCGTCGAGCGCCTGCACGATAACGGTGAGGACGCGGTCGTCGGGCGGCGCGCCCTGTCGCCACTCGACGACGGTGAGCTCGCCTCCGCCCTGCGCGAACGCCGCGCGCAAGATGAAGAGCGACGCCACCGCGACCAGGCCGATCGCGCGCCGCAACGTGCGTCCCCCTTTCAGACGACAACGATTGACGCCATCAAAGTGTACACATCGAAGCCGCACGGCACCCCGCGTGTTCACGGACGCGGAATCGGGGAGCGAGCGCGGCTCGATCCGGCGTCTCCCTGACGGCGCTTCGCCGGCGCTGGCGCCGAGAATGGCGCCGTGGAACGCGAGGAGCGCGCATCGGCGGACGTCGAACGCGGCGCCGTGGGCGTCGTCGGCATCGGAGTGGTCGGCGGAGCCGTGGCCCGCTGGTTCGAGCGTCAGGGCCGGGCCGTCGTGGTGTACGACCCGCCCGCGGGCTTCCCCGACCCGCGTCCATTGGGCCGGGCGGGCGTCGTCTTCGTCTGCGTGCCGACGCCCTACGGCGAGCAGGGATACGACGACTCGATGCTGGAACGCGCCGTCGCCGCGATCCCCGAAGGGCGCGTCGTCGTCATCAAGTCCACCGTGCTGCCGGGGACGACCGAGCGGCTCCAGCGGCGGTATCCCGGGCAGCGGTTCCTGTTCAACCCGGAGTTCCTGCGCGAGCGGAGCGCTGAGGCCGACTTCGTCGCGCCCGATCGGCAGATCGTGGGGTACACCGAGCGCACCCGGAGCGCGGCGGCGGATGTGCTGGCCATGCTGCCTCCCGCTCCGTACCGGCGGCTGATGCCCGCGACAGAGGCGGAGCTGGTGAAGTACATGACCAACACCTTCCTCGCGCTGAAGGTGGTGTTCGCGAACCAGTTCTACGACCTGTGTCGGCGGCTCGGGGCGGACTATGACCTCGTACGCGAAGGGGCGGCCGCGGACCCGCGCGTCGGCCCGTCGCATCTCGACGTGTGGGACGGAGGGGAGCGCGGCTACGGCGGGAAGTGCCTCCCGAAGGACACGAAGGCGCTCATCGACTTCGCGGCGAGCCTCGGAGTCCCCATGCGGCTCC
>DATLZC010000016.1:0-4961 GCA_035574215.1 Dehalococcoidia bacterium
AACCGCGCGCGGCGGCGTTTCGCGAGCTCGCGCGCGGCGTCGCGATGGGACCGCCGGAGGAACGTCGCGTCGAGCGCCACCGCCCGTCCCTCCGCGAGCCGGGCGTCGGCTTCGTCGAGCATGGCGGCGTACGTGCGTTCCGTGAGCTCGGCGCCGTAGATGCCCTGACCCCATGGCTCGAGGTGGGCTTCCGTCGGCGGCACGCCGGCGAGACGCTTGCGGGTCACGTCGGACGAGATGACCAGCGCGCCGAGGCGCGAGGCGAGCGCATACGCGATGAAGCTCTTCCCGACGCCGCTCAAGCCCGACACGATGATGAGCGCACGTAGCGTCCGCTGTGACGCGTACGCCTCCGCGAGGCGGAAGTAGCGCTGCGCTCGCCGGCCCGCAGCCGCCCGCTGCCGCGCGCCCACCTCGGACTGGTCGATCTGGAAGCCGTCGACCTTCCCCCGCACATAGGCCCGGTAGCACCGGTAGAAGTTGAGGACTAGCGGCAGCGTCGCGTCCTGGGTCACGTTCAGGTACAGGCCGAGCAGGTCATCGGCCAGGTCCGGCCGGCCCCGGAAGTCGAGGTCCATGGCGAGGAAGGCGATGTCGCTCGCCACGTCGCCGTAGCGGATGCGGTCGTTGAACTCGATGCAGTCGTAGATCCAGACGTCGCCATCACGAAACACGATGGCCTGCGCCCGCAGGTCGCCGTGACAGTCGCTAGACCGGCCTTCGGCGACGCGCCGTTCGAAGAGGGGGCGGTCCCCCTCGACGAACGACTCTACGTAGGCCCGGATGCGCTCCCATTGCTCCCTCGTGATGGTGCGGCCGATGTAGGGCGCCGTCTGCTCGAAGTTCTCACGCCAGTTCACCATCACAGCGTCGACCGCGCCGAAGGACGCGATGTAGTCGTTCGTCTCCGCGGACAGGTGGAACTCCGCGAGACGGTGCGCGATGGCGCGCGTCATCTCGAAGTCGACCTCACCTCGCGCGAGGAGCGCCGGCATCGCGCGGTCCGCGGGAAGCCGTCGCATCTGCACCGCCCACTCGACGGGTTCGCCTTCGCCTCCGAAGCGATATCCGCCCGCGGGACCGCGGGTCACCGGAATCGTCCCGAGATACGCGTCACTGCACATTCTGCGGTTGAGGCGGACCTCCTCCTCGCAGAACCGGCGGCGTAGCTCGAGGGTGCTGTAATCGAGGAACCCGAGGTTCAAGGGCTTCTTGATCTTGTAGGCGAAGTCGCCCGCCAGCAGCACATAGGAGATGTGTGTCTGAATGAGCTCGACGCGGTCGACGGGATGGGGATACGCGGACGGCGACAGCAGCGCCCGGATGACCGGCGGAAGCGCGGCGCTGGTCCGACGGGAATCGATCGTGTGCCTCCTGGACGTTGACTACGACAACTGCTCGGAGCGCATCACTTGGAAGCCGAGCTTCAGAAGCACCTGGAACTCGACGACGCGGTCGCCCTTCACGAGGCCGCGGATTTCCGAGACCTGGACCCAGTCGAGGCCCTTCAGCGTCTCGGAAGCCCGCGCGACAGCGGTTTGTATGGCCTCCTCGATGCTGTTCGGCGACGTGCCGACCAGATCGATCATCTTGTACACCTTGCCCTCGTGCGGCATGGGCGACCTCCTCTGACTTATCGCAACGCCGGCGATTCCGCAGGCGCGCCGTCGAGCAGTCCCGTCAGCTTCCAGGGCTCGTACGGCCCGATCACGAGCAGCTCGAAGATGCCCGAACCCCGCTTCCCTTCGTAGAGCACATCGCACACGGTTTCGTTCTGGCCTTGAATCTTGGCGAGCGCGTCAGGGTCCGTGAGGTCCCACAGCTCGCCCTCGACGGCCAGCGGTCCGTGGTACTGTCCGTGACGCCAGCCCCCGAGGAGCGCGTAGCCCGCGCCCGCCATGAACAGCGTCTGCTTCGGCTCGAACCGTACGTCGAACTCCCGGCCCGAGGCGTCGCGGACGTACAGCGTGCCACCGTCGAACACGCGCGTTCCCGGCTTCAGGAGAAGCTCGTGGCGCACCAGCGAGAGCCGCTCGACCGACGCGGGGTCGAACTCACGAACGCGCTCGATGTTCTGATGCCAGCGGGTGCCGTCCGGGTTCTCGCTGATGGTGTACGCGAACGCCTCGTCGTCGGTCTGCCACACGGACCACTGCCAGTGGAACCCGGTGAGCGCGCCGGGCATCGGCGCCGATGGCGGCTCGCCGCCCCCGATCGGGCGCACACCCCACGAGTGGTGGCGGCCTCCCCGCCAGTTTTCGCGGGTCACCTCAAATCGTCGATCGCCCACCGTGAGCGTGCCCGTCCACCGGCCCGCCTGCGTAATCCGGGTGTAGTCCATCACCTTCCGCACGCCGGCGTACCGGTCGAAGTGCGGCTCCTGGAAGGGATAGAACGAGGTGTCGAAGGTGAGGTCGAACTGCAGCCCCCAGTCGTTCGGTTCGCAGACCACGCGCAGGCGGCGCAAGCCCTCGAGCACCTCCACGGCGATGGGGCCGACCTTGGTGTTCGAACGGTCGAACCGCAGCTCCCGCGAGGCCTTCACGACGTACTGCTTCTTGCCTTCGACGGCGCACGTCGCGAACGCGTCGATCACGCCGATGTTGGGGTACAGGCCCATGCCGACCACGAGGAAGACGTCGCCCTCGAGGTTGTGGCAGTTGAAGTAGTAGCGGTCGTAGAAGTTGCGGTCGGACGTGTACGTGTACGCCAGCGGGTACGGGGTCTGGTGGATGAGATAGTCGTCGAGCGGTGTGAGCACAGACGCCTCCGTTTCCGAATTGCGCTGGCGACCCCGAAGCGGCGGGCCCATTGTACGCCGCGCTCCGCGAATGCGTGAAGGGGCCGAGACAGCGAGGTCCCGCCCGGGTATGATGGCGCGCAGCAGGGAGGTGCGACGATGGTGACGACGGTGAGCGGCTCGATCGATCACGTGGTCGAGCTGCGCGGCATGCGGTTTCATTATGTCGAGTGGGGCCTGCCCGGCGCGCCCCCGGTCGTCCTGCTCCACGGTTTGACCGGGCACGCCCGCATCTGGGACCACACCGCCGCCAGGCTCGCCGACCGATTCCACCTGTACGCGCTCGACCAGCGGGGTCACGGCGACACTGCGTGGCCCGATCCGCCCTCGTACACCACCGACGACTTCGTCGCCGACACGCTGGCGTTCGCCGATCACCTCGGGCTCCAGCGCTTCGCGCTCGCTGGCCTCTCGATGGGCGGGCACAACGCGATGGCGTTCGCCGCGCGGTATCCAGACCGGGTCACGAAGCTCGTGATCGTCGACATCATGCCGGCGCTCCGCATGGACCGCTCGCCCAACTGGCCCGAGATGGAGCGCATCGCGCGCGAGGGGCACATCCGGTTCGAGAGCGAGGACCAGGCGTTCGCCGTCGCGCGTCTCGGGAATCCCCACGCCCCCGACGAGAACCTGCGGTACCGGGTCGCCCTGAACCTGAAGTCCACGGAAGACGGACGACTCGTGTGGAAGTACGACCACCGCGCACCCGTGGCGTGGCGGCCCGCCGACCTGTGGTCCGAGGTCTCACGCATCACGATGCCGGCGCTCCTCGTGCGCGGGGGCAAGACCGAGGTCCTGCCGATCGAGGTGGCCGAACGCATGGCGCGCGAATTCTCCGATCTGCGCCTGGTGACCGTTCCCGAGGCCGGTCACTCCGTTCCCACCGACCGGCCGGAGGAGCTGGCCCGGATTATCCGCGACTTTCTCGAGACGTAGGCGCGTTCAGCGTCCTAGCGCGCGGATGACCTGGTCTGCGGCCGCAACGTACGCGGGCGAGGGATGCAAGCGGCGCTCTCGCAGGCACGCCTCCACGAACTTGATGGCGTGCTCGTCGCCCGTCGCCACCGCCCTCGCGACCAGGTCGTCTTCCTGAATTCCTTCCGGCTCAACCGCCGTCGGCTCCGGACCCGCTTCGGCGTACCAGGCGTACAGCGCCGCGCACGCTTGCCAGGCGTAGCGAGCCGCGAGCGCCGCGTCAGCGGGACGCAGCGAGGGTAGGAGCAGCCAGAGCGCCGCCGGCGCCGTTACCGAGTGCACGAAGGCGATGGGCGTACGCGGATTGGCCAGGGTCACCCGGGCGAACGTCTCCGTGAGGTTCGAGAGGAACCTCGACACGTCGCCTGCGGGCGCCGCGAGGTCGATGACGCCCGCGAACGCAGGGCGCTCGTCCAGCCCACGGACGGCCTCGAAGATGAGGCCGCGGAATTGCGTTCCGGGCGGGTTCGCGCGCTCGACCAGCTCGATGGCGGCGGCGGGCGACCGCGGGAAAGACGCGGGGCCCGGGCGGCCCGGCAGCTCTTGATACCGCGCCGCCCAGTATCCGAGCCCCTCGGCGAGCTCGCGCAAGCGCAGCGGCGTCTCCGCCTCTTCGAGACTGCGCACGGCGTGCGCCGTGCGGATCAACCCGTGCGTCGCGCCCGCCATGACGCCCGGCGCGAGGCGCGGCGCCCACTCGGCGACCACGTCGCGCCATGGGCGCTCCCGCAACGTCTCCTCGAAGAACGCCACCCAGTCGCCGACCCGCCGGACGTCCCCCAGCGCCTCCCGCCAGGCCGCAGGGTCGATGCGTCCGCTCGCCCGGGGGCGTTCCTGGAGGCGGCGGCGGTACCGCTCGACCCACGGGATCACGGAGTCGCCCCGGCCGAGGCGGACCAGCGCCTCCGCGGCCATGGGGCCGTGGTTCGAGAGGCCCGGCCCGAACTCGGGCCCGGTATCCTTCAGCGCCTCCAGCGCCTCATCGAGCGCGGCATGCATGGCGAACTCCCGTCGATGCACTTCCAGTCTCTCATGGTTCGGGGGACGCCGTCGACGAGGCGTCGTCGGCGCCTTGCGGCCGCCGTATACTGGCGACGATGGCGCAGACGGCTGAAGACCGCGCGTTCCAGCAGGCCAGGCTCCGGGTCGAGGAGCTGCGCTCCCTCATCAACTACCACGACTACCG
>DATLZC010000017.1:0-13609 GCA_035574215.1 Dehalococcoidia bacterium
GACCCGCGTTCGGCGGCCGCCAGGGCGTACGAGGCGCTGGCGGACGAGGTGTTGCAGCAGGAGGAGGTGGCTGCGTGAGCTTCCCAAAGCCAGGACTGGGCAGGGGCCTGTCGGCGTTGATCCCGCCGTCGGGCCCGTCCGAGGCGGTGGAAGAAGTCGACATCGATCTCGTGATTCCGAACCCCGAACAGCCCCGCATGCGGATGGACGCGGAGGCGCTGGAGACGCTGACGCAGAGCATCCGCGAGCACGGGGTCATCCAGCCGCTGCTCGTGAGCCGCAGCGGGACGCACGAGGGCACCTACCAGCTCATCGCGGGCGAGCGGCGGCTGCGGGCGGCGCGGGCCGCCGGGCTCACGAAGGTGCCGGTCATCGTGAAGGAGGCGGCGGGCCGCGCGTTGCTCGAGCTCGCGCTCGTCGAGAACATCCAGCGCGCCGACCTGAATCCCCTCGAGGAGGCCGCCGCCTTTCGCAGGCTGCACGACGACTTCGGCCTCACGCAAGAGGAGATCGCGCGGCGGGTCGGCCGGAGCCGCACCGCGGTGGCCAACACCATGCGGCTCCTCTCCCTGAGCGAGGAGATCCGCCTCTCGCTGGCGAGAGGCGAGATCACGGAAGGCCACGCCCGCGCCCTCCTGGGGATCGAGGACGCCCGCGCGCGCGACGCCGCCTGGCGCCGCGTCGTAGACGAAGGCCTCAGCGTGCGGGAGACGGAGGCGCTGGTGCGGGGCGAGGCGCGCAGGGCCGCGGCCGAGCCCGCGCAGCGCGCCCCGCGCGCCAAAGCGCCGGAGGTCGCCGAGCTGGAGCGGCGGCTCGAGGCGGCGCTGGGCACGCGCGTGACGCTGTCGCCCGGGCGCCGGGGCGGGCGCGTGGTGATCCACTACTACACGGCGGAGCAGCTCGACGACGTCGTCAAACGGCTCGAAGGCGCGCAGGGCAGGACGGCGCCAGCGCCCGAGATGTGAACGGAAGGAGCGTATGCTGATGCGGAAGCGATGGACACGGCTCTTCGCGACGATGGCGGGCGCGGGGGGCGCCCTCTCGCCAGCCGTCGCGCTCGCCGCCGAAAGCGGAGGCGACGACTCGCGAGTCGAGGTCATGCTCGCCACGCTCGCCGTCGTCGGCGGAGGCGTCATCATCGGCCTGCTCGGGTACCTGATCCGGCTGGCGGCGGGCCGGGTGCCGCCTCCGCCCGAGCAGACCGCGCACGAAGGGCATCACTGAGCGGCGTCGGACCGCAGGCCGATGAGGGCGTCGAGCCCGCGCACGAGGCCGACGCGCCGCATCACTTCCCGGCAGGCGAGCAACACGCCCGGCATGAACGACTCCCTTCCTGTGGAGTCGTGGCGTAGCGTCAGCGTCTGCCCCGTCCCGCCGAAGATCACCTCCTGATGGGCGACGAGCCCGGGTAGGCGGACGCTGTGGATGGCGATGCCGTCGAGCTCGCCCCCGCGCGTGCCGGGGAGCGGCTGCTTCTCGGTGCGGGGCCGCTCGAAGGGCTTGCCGCGCGCAGCCAGCATCTCGCGCGCCGTCGCCAGGGCCGTCCCCGAGGGCGCGTCGATCTTCTGGTCGTGATGCAGCTCGATGATCTCGGCGTGGTCGAAGAAGCGCGCGGCCAGCCGCGCCATGTGGATCAGAAGCACGGCGCCGATGGCGAAGTTGGGCGCGACGACGGCGCCGAGCCCGCGCTCCCGCGCCATCCGATCGAGATCGTCGAGGAAGGCGTCGTCGAGGCCGGTCGTGCCGATGACAGGCCTGGCGCCCGCCTCGATGGCGGCGCGCGCCACCACCGGCGTCCAGTCGGCGACCGTGAAGTCGACGACGATGTCGGGGCGCAGCTCAGCGAGCGTGGCCCGCGGGTCGGGGCGCATGGGAACCGCGCGGCCCGAAGGCAGGGTGACGGCGCCTTCAGGGCGTTGCGCTTCGATGACGCCGACGGGCTCGAGGTCCGGGGCGGCGTCGAGCGCCTCGAGGGTCTGACGCCCCATGCGGCCGCTGCCGCTCACGACGACGCGGAGTGTCATGACGGGCTAGAGTATACGGCGGCGCGGAACCGCGCGATACCGTTGGCCGGCGCGCCGCCCGAAGGCTGTTCCGTTAGCGGCGTCGCGCGTACCATAGGCTCCGTCCCGGGTTCCTAGCCACGGTGCCGAATCGCGCCAGAGGAGCGTCCCGTGAGCATCGTGCCCATCACCGCCGAGTACGCCGAGCAGGCCGGCCAGATCGCGTACGAAGCCTTCAAGGACATCGCCGACAAGCACGGCTTCGACCCCGCGTTCCCGTCGCCCGAGTTCGCGACGCTGGTAGTGAGGCTCCTCATCCAGACCGAAAGCGTGAACTCGTACCTGTACCTGAACGACGGAGAGCCCGCGGCGATCAACTTCGGGGACGAACGCGACGAGGTGGTCGGGGTCGGGCCGGTGGCGGTGGCGCTGAAGCATCAGGGAAAGGGGCTGGGCCGCGCGGTCATGGAGGCGCTGCTGGAGAGCGCGGAGCGCAACGGCTTTCGGTCCGTCCGCCTCCTCCAGGCCGCGTACAACATGATCTCGTTCTCGCTGTACGCCGGGCTCGGGTTCGAAGTGAAGGACGCGCTCGCCAACTTCGCGGGAAGCCCGCGCCCAGACGAAGCGCCGGTCGACCGCGTGCGTGACGGCGGCCCGGACGACTTCGACGCGCTCGACGCGCTCTGCCGGGAGGTGCTGCGGTACAGCCGCCGCCGGGACATCGAGCGCATGGCGATGTTCGCGCCGCCGGTCGTCGTCGAGCGCGAGGGCCGCATCGTGGCCTACACGTGCAGGTTCCCCGGGGAGGAAGCGATTCTAGGCCACGGCGTCGCGGTCGACGCGCAGGCGATGCGCGACCTCCTCATCGGAGCGCACCGCATCGCGGGCGCGCCCCTGCGGTTTTCGATGCCGGTGTCCCAGGCCGAGACGGTGCGCTGGTGCCTGGCGACGGGGATGCGATTGAAGGAGATCGACACGTATATGGTCCGCGGGGAGTACGAGCCGCCCGCGGGCCTCTGGTTCCCCAGTCCCTTCTACTGAGGCCGGGCAGCCGCTCCGCCCTCGGCGGACGGGCGCGGTCAGCTTGCCGGGGTGTGGTACAATCGGCTCGCCCCGCGGGCGAGAACACGCATGGCCGACGTCTATCTTCTCACGCTCGCCCTGGCGCTGGGCGTCTCCGTAGCGGCGACGCTGGCGCTGCAGGCGCTGTCCTCGCGGAAGCGGTGGCAGCGGCTCTTTCACGCCCGGGGGCTGGAAGAGCGGCCCCGCTGGGGCGGCGTCGTCCTCTTCGTCTCCTTCGCGCTGACGCCGTATCTCGCCTCGGCGCTCTCGGATCACGCCGCCGAGCTCTTCGAGCCTCGCTCAGGCGACTTCCTCGGCTTCCTGTTTGCGGCGTTCCTGATCCTCATGGTCGGGATGTTCGACGACCTGCGGGTGGCGTCGTGGAAGCAGAAGATGGCGGTGCAGATCGTCGCCGCTTCGGCGGTCTACGCCGCCGGATACAGTATCGAGCGCGTCGGCCTGCCGTGGGGCCCCGAATTCTCCCTCGGGTGGGTGGGGGCGCCCGTCACCGTCCTCTGGATCGTGTTCTTCACGAACGCGGTGAACCTCATCGACGGGCGAGACGGCGTGGCTGCCGGCGTGGCCATCCTCGCGGCCGTGACGCTCGCGGTCATCGGGGCCCATGCGCACCATCCGACGGTGGCGCTGCTTCTCGTGGCCATCGCGGGCGCAGGCCTGGGCTTTCTGCCATGGAACCTGCCGCCGGCGTCCCTGTACATCGGCGATTCGGGGGCGCTGTTGCTGGGCTTCCTGCTCGGCTCGCTCGCGATTCGCGCCACGACGGGCCCGGCGGACGCCGTCTTCGTCGCAGTCACGGTCATCGCCCTGGGCTTCCCCATCTTGGACGCGGTGCTGGCGCCGCTACGCCGGATGCTGTACCACCGCCATCCGTTCAGCCGGGACGAAGACCACATCCACAACCGCCTCGAGGAGTACGGTTTCGGGCCGCGGGGGCTGCTCGTGGTCATCTGGGGGATCTCGGCGCTGTTCAGCGGCGCCGCGCTGCTCCTCCACTACATCGACTGGTTCGTCTCGGAGGCGCTGGTTCTGCTGGGGTTCATCGTCGCGGTCACCCTGATCCTCTCGCGGCTCGGCTACGTCGTCACACTCTGGAACAGCCACAGCGTCGTGTGGCTGCGGCGCCGCCTCATCCCCGACACCGGACGCCCGCAGTCCGAGGGCGACTGACGCCCGCGCTTACGCCCGTGCCCGCCCCACGAGCCGCAACGCAGCGTTCCACGCCAGCAAGTAGGCGCAGCGCGCTCCGATCCCCGCGAGGGTGATGGCGTCGAGCGCCGGGTTACCGCGGATGTGCTTGCGGTAGTACCGCCACATGCTCCGGTGCCGCGCGACGATCATGCGGAGCGGGGCGTGCCGCGAGCTGCCGCCGATGTGGTGTACGACCTGCGCGTCGGGGAAATAGACCACGCGGTAGCCCGCGTCGTGCACGCGCTTGCAGAAGTCGACGTCTTCGTTGTAGAGGAAGAAGCCCTCGTCCAGGCCGCCGAGCTCTGCGAAGACGCGGCGCGGCACCGCCATGAAGGCCCCCGACACCCAATCCACGTCACGAATGCTCGCGTGATCGAAGTCCGTCATCAGGTACGCTCGCGACACCGGATTCCACGGCAACAGCCGCGTCGCGAGGCTGTACCGGTTGAAGATGGCGGTGCGAAAGCCGGGAAACTGGCGGCACGAGAGTTGCACGGCGCCATCGGGGTCGACCAGCCGCGGGCCCAGCGCGCCGACGTCGGGATGGGCCCGCAGGTACGCGACGATGGGTGTGAGCGCGTCGTCCTCGAAGCGGATGTCCGGGTTTGCCCACACGATGACGTCGCCGGACGCCAGGCGCGCGCCCTCGTTGACCGCGACTGCGAGCCCGGCGTTGCGGGCGCGCCGGACGAGCCTGACGGCGGGGAAATCCCGGGCCACGACGTCGGCCGTGCCGTCGGTGGACGCGTTGTCGACGACGATGGTCTCGAAGGAGATCCCCCTGGTGCAGTCATAGAGCGTGTGGAGGCAGTCGCCGATGAAGGCGGCGCTCTGGTACGTGACGATGACGACGGACGCGTCCACGCATCGAGGATAGACAACGGGAGGCGGGGGACGCTACGCGGGCCGCGGCGGCGCGACCTCGGCCGCAGCGGGGACGCCGAGCTGCGCCCGCTCGTAGACGGCGAGGGTCTCGCGGGCGGCCCGATCCCACGAAAACTCGGCGGCGCGGCGCAGCCCGCGGGCGCGCAGGTCCGCGGCCAGCCGCTCGTCCTCGAGGATGCGCTCGATGGCGTCGGTGATGGCCTCGACGTCGCGCGGGTCGACCAGCAGGGCCGCGTCGCCGGCCACCTCCGCCGTCGCGGACACGTTCGAGGTGACCACCGGCGTGCCGCAGGCCATCGCCTCGAGCACGGGCAGCCCGAAGCCCTCGTACAGCGACGGGAACGCGAAGATCCTGGCGCCGGTGTACAGCGCTGGCAGGTCGGCCGCAGGCACGTAGTCGAGAAAGCGGACGCGATCCTCCAGGCCGAGCCGGCGCACGAGGGCGAAGTCGCGCTCGTAGCCCCATGCGGGCTGCCCGACGATGACCAGCCGCGCCTGCGATCCGCGCGACCGGAGGGCGTGGATGGCGGCGATGAGCCGCGCGCGGTTCTTGCCGGGCTCGAGGCTCCCCACCGAGAGCACGTACGGATGCGCGGCGAGCCCTTCGCGGCGCAACGTCTGCGCGACCGCGTCGTCCGTGGCCGGCCGGAAGCGCTCCCCCGCCGCCTCGTACACGACCGCGACGCGTTCAGGGCCGACCCGCAGGCGTTGGAGGACGTCCCGCCGCACGGTGTGCGATGGCACGATGATGGCGTCCGCGACGCGGGCCGCCAGCGTGGTGATGACCCGCATGTACCACCGCCGCAGCGGCGGATAGCGTCCCGGCATGATGAGGAAGGTGACGTCGTGGACCGTGACCACGCGGCGTACCCGCTCGGGCACGCGGAGCGGGAGGTCGTGGTGGGTCGAATGGAGCACGTCGACGGCGTGGCGGGCGAGCAGCCGGGGCAGGGTCATCTGCTGCCAGAGGGCGCGCCGCAGGCGGCTGTCGGCGCCGTGCAGCCGCCAGGGCTCGAAGCCGGGACGCCGCAGCTTCGCGAAGACGTCGGAGCGGGCGAAGACCTGGAGCGTGTGGGACGAGTCGAGCCGCGCGAGCGCCTCCACCAGCTCGATGGCGTACACGGCCGCGCCCGCGGGCCGCGGCGGCATGGAGGTGGCGTCGATGGCGATTCGCACGGGGTGAGTGTACTAGCTCGCGCCGCCGCTCGCAGGGCGGTCCTCGCGGCGGGAGGCGAGCCACGCGGCCACAAGACCTCTGCGGGGCGACGTGATGAGCGCGGCGACGAACAGCGCGGTGGCCACCAGCACGATGGACGCGCCCGACGCCGTCCCGGCGTGATACGAGACGTACAGACCGATGACGGACGACGTCATCGCGAGGAGGGCGCTGGCCGCCATGACGGCGGGAAGCCGCCGGACGAAGAGCATCGCGGTCGCGGGCGGGGTCACCAGCATCGCCACCACGAGGACGATGCCCACGGCCTTCAGGGCGATGACGGTCGAGAGCCCGATGAGCGCGAGGAGCCCGTACTGCAGCAGGGTCACGGGGATGCCGACGGCGGCGGCCATGGTGGGGTCGTACGCGGTGAAGAGCAGTTCTTTGTAGAACGCCGCCACGAGAAGCACGACGACAGCGCTCATGGCGCCGATAAGCCACACGTCCTCCCACCCGACGCCGAGGACGTTGCCGAAGACGAAGCTGAACAGGTCGACCGTGTAGACGTCCTGCGCGCTGATGATGACGATGCCGAGCGAGAAGGCCCCCACGAAGAGAATGCCGATGGCCGTGTCGAACTGCACGCGCGCCTGGCGGCTCACGTAGGTGATGGCGAGCGCCGTGAGCACGGCGGCCACGACCGCGCCGTAGTAGATGGACGCGCCCATCACGAACGCGGCGGCGACGCCAGCGAACGAGGCGTGCGCGAGCGCGTCTCCGATGAACGCCATGCCCTTGACCACGACGAAGGTCCCGATCACCGCGCTGACGACGCTGACCAGCGCCAGCGCCACGAGCGCCCGCTGCATGAACTCGAACCGGAACGGGTCGACGAAGAACTCGACGAGGCTATCCATGTTCGTGATGCCCCACGTAGAGCCCTTCCGCCCCCGGCAGGACGAGCAGGTGCCTGCCGAACGCCTCGTCGAGGAGGTCGCGCGTGAAGACGCGGGACGGCGGGCCGGCGGCGACGACCGTGCGGTTGAGCAGGATCGCGAGGTCGAAGCACGCCGCGACGCACGAAAGGTCGTGTGTGGCGACGAACAGCGTCTTGCCGGCGTCGCGAAGGTGTTCGAAGTGCCGGAGAATGTCGTGCTGCGACGCGGCGTCCAGGCCGGCCATGGGCTCGTCCAGCAGGTACAGGTCGGGCTCCTGCGCCAGGGTGCGGGCGAAGAGCATCCGGCGCTGCTGCCCGCCCGACAGCTCGCCGATCTGGCGGCCCGCGAGCGCCTCGAGATTCATGTGCGCGAGGGCCTCGCGGACCACCCGGCGGTCCTCCGGGCCGGGACGCCGCAGCGGGCCCAGCCGGCCGTAGCGGCCCATCATCACGAGGTCCCGTACCACGACGGGGAACTCCCAGTCCACCGCCTCGACCTGCGGCATGTAGCCCACGCGGCGCCGCACCCGTCCGATAGGCTCGCCGAACACGCGCACGTCGCCCCGCCACGGCTTCAACAGCCCGAGGATCACCTTGAGCAGCGTGGATTTCCCCGAGCCGTTGGGCCCGACGAGCCCCACGAGGGTCCCCTGCGGGATGTCGATGCTCACGCCCTCGAGCACGGGCCGCCCGCGCTCGTACCCGGCGACGATGTCGCGGACCGCAAGGGCAGGCGTCATGCTCCTCCCAGCCCTTCTGTGAGCTGCCGGAGATTGAACCGCATCATGTCGATATAGGTCGGGGCTTCCGACGACAGGGCGTCCGAATACAGCTCGCGCACCTCGACCCCCGCGTCGCGCGCGGCGAGCTCGAGGACGCGGGCGTTGAACTGTGGCTCCTTGAAGACGGCGGGGACGTCCTGCTCGCGGAGCCGGCGCGCGAGCTCCGCCACGTCCGCCGCGCTGGGCTCCCGGCCCGGCGACTTTACGACGACGGCCACCACCTCGAGGCCGTAGCGGGCCGCCAGGTACGGGAAGGCGTCGTGGAAGGTGACGAGCTTCCGCCGCTCGGGAGGGATGCGCTCCATCGCGGCGCGAAAGTCGGCGTCGAGCGCCTCGAGCTGAGCGAGGTAGTCGTCCGCGCGGGCCGCATACGTCGGCTCGCCCTCGGGGTCGATGTCCGACAGCGCGTCCCGGATGCGCTCGACGTAGCGCATCGCGAACGTGACGTCGAGCCAGAAGTGCGGGTTGCCGTCCAGCGGCGTCAGCCCCTCCGAAAGCGTGACGACGGGCGCGTCCGCGGGGGCGTTCCGCTCGATCGCGCCGAGCGCCGCCTCCTCGAAGTCGAGGCCATTCACGAAGATGACATCGGCGCGGGCGATCTCGGCGACCTGGCCCGGGGCGAGTTCGTACGTGTGCGGATCGGCCCCCGGAGGAAGCAGCGCGGTCACAGCCACGCGGTCGCCTCCGACGTTGCGGGCGAAGTCGGCGAAGATCTCGAGCGTCGTCACCACGCGAAGCTTGCCGCTGGTGTTGTCACCGGCGCCGCGACCGCAGGCCGCCAACGCGAGCGCGGCAATGGCGGCCAGGAGCCAGGCGAAGGCGATTCGGCGGATCACACGAGCTCCTCTCGGTCTGCGGCGCAGTCGGCGCAACGTCCGTAGACCTCGAGCCAGTGCCCCTCGACCTGGAAGCGGCTGGCCCGCGCGACATCCTGCACGAGGCCCGGCACCTCGCACTGGGTGAAGTCCTCGACGCGCCCGCATCCGGTGCACACCAGATGGTGGTGATGCCCGGTAACGCTGCGGCGGTAGTGCAGGCTGCCGTCCTCCAGGAGCACCCGGCAGACGATGTTCGCATCCAGCAGAAGGCGGAACGTGCGGAACACGGTCGCCCGGCCGACCCGCGGCGTGCGCCGGAGGATGTCCTCGATGGTGAAGTGCGGCGGAGCGGAGGCGACGGCCTCGATGACGCGACGGCGTCCCGGCGTGATGCGCCGTCCCTGGCGCGCGAGGCGCTGGACGATGAAATCGGCGTCCATGTGAGACGCAGTATCACTTAGGACCGCCCGCGGGTCAAGGGCCGACCGTACGGTTCAGGAGCGCTACGTGGTCACGGAGCGGTCGCGAGCACCAGCCGGCCCGAGCCCCGGACGGCGTCGGCCCGCTCGATGGAGACGCGAAGCTCATCCCAGGGGCCGGGCGGCTCCTCGACGAGAAGCCATCCGCGTCCGCCGTCGTAGGGGTGGAAGGTGCCCGCGAGCCGCGCGTCGCCGTCGTCGACGAACCACAGGGCGAAGACCTCGTCGTCGTGGATGGCGGGGAGATGGTCCACGAGCAGCAGGCCGAGGCCGTCGCTCCGCCAGACGTAGCGGGCCTGCGCTTCGGCGCCAGCGCCCACGGGCGCGAGCGAGACGGCCCGAACGTCGGGGTCGAGCGCCATCGAGAAGACGGCGGCCATGTCGGACTCCGTCGGCGCCGCCGCGAGGTCGTGGCGGAGGTCGTTGACCTGGAGTTGGAGGGAGATGGCCCACACCCCGAAACCCGCGGCGAGGAGGAGCGACGCGGCGGCGAGGAGCGCCCAGCGGCGGCCCCGCCACGAGCGTTCGGCTCGCACCTCGGCCAGCACGCGGTCGCGAGCCGCGTCCGGGAGCCGAAGGAGCGGCGCGCTGAGCCCGATAGCGGCCGCGGCCTCGCGCGCCCGGTCGAGCGCGGCGCGGCACGCCTCGCAGGCGTCGACGTGAGCGGCCACGGCGCTGGCGTCGGGCTCGTCGAGCGCATCGAGCGCGGCGGCGTCGAGGAGATCGCGGACGTCCTCGCAGCGAACAGCGGTCATGCGTCGCTCCCCCAGCGTTCGAGCGCGGCCCGCAGCTTCTGCATGCCGAGACGGATGCGCGTCTTCACCGTGCCCAGCGGCAAGCTCAGCCGCTCGGCGACCTCGCTCTGCGTGAGTCCGCCGAAGTACGCGAGCTCGATCGCGAGGCGCTGCTCGGGCGGAAGCGCGCTGAGGGCCTCGCGCACGGCCTGACGCTCGCGAACGAGGACGGCGAGGCTGCCGGGATCGTCGGCGTCCGTCGTCGGCGGGTCGGCCTCCATGGCGCCTGCGTCGTCGCGGCCCGGGCGGCGTCGCACACGGCGCTCGTCGATCGCGCGGTTGCGGGTGACGCTGATGAGCCACGTCGCGAAGCGGCCACGGGCGGCGTCGAAGAGCGAGGGCCGGCGCCAGAACTTCAGGAACACCTCCTGCGCGATGTCCTCGGCGGCGTGCCGGTCTTCGAGGACGCGGTACGCGACCGAGTACACGAGGTCGCCGTACCGGGCGAACAGCGCCTCGAAGGCGTCGGCGTCGCCACGGGCGACGCGCGCGGCGAGGTCCTCGTCCCGCGGACCGGAATCGTGCACGTTCCCCGCCCGGGACGGAGCCTGCCGGCGGCGGGCCTCCATCCCTGATACGTCTGCGATGCGATAGCAGATTCGACAGGGCTATTGTAACAGCGGCCGCGCCCGTCCTCGTTCCGGGAGAACCGGGGGTGGCCGCCGAGAGCCCGGCCGGTGTAGCCTACGACCGGCAGGAGGACCATGCGGCGGGGTATCGCGGTGGCTCTGGGTTTGCTGTCTGCGCCGGTGGTGGCGACGGCGCTCGCGCGCTGGCGTGTGGCGTCGTTCGAGCGGCTGGACGAGCGCGACCTGCGGTCGGGCGCGACGGTCGCCACGAGCGACGGCGTCCTGCACTACGTCGAGCGGGGCGCGGGCGAACCGCTGCTCCTCATCCACGGCCTCGGCGCCTCCATCTTCACCTTCCGGCGCAACATCGACGGCCTGGCGCGGAGCTTCCGGGTCATCGCTGTGGACCTCGCGGGGTTCGGCGGCTCCTCGCGTTCGGTCCGGGACTACTCACAGGAGGCCCACGCCCGGCGGCTCGTCGAGCTTATGGACGCGCTGGGGATTCCCCGGGCGCATGTGCTCGGGCACTCGATGGGCGGGGCGGTGGCGCTGCGCCTCGCCGCGCGATGGCCCGAGCGCGTGATGCGCCTCGTGCTGGTGGCGCCGGCCCCGCCCGACATGATGCGCGCGGGCGCCCTCGCGACGACGCTCCTGCGGCCGTTCTTCCCTCTGTTCGGCCTGCTCTACCACAGCCGGCGGTTCCGCCGTTTCACGCTCCGGTCCGCCTTCCACGACCCGGCGCGGATGATGACGGACGAGGTGCTCGACGGGTACTGGGGCGCGGCGCGGGTGCGCGGACACCTCGAGGCGCTGTCCCGCCTGATGGCCGACCGCCGCAAAGACCCGCCGGTCGACCTCGCGAAGGTGACGGCGCCCACGCTCATCCTCTGGGGCGCGTCGGACACATGGCTGCGGCCGGCGCTGGGGGAGCGGCTGGCGGCGCAGCTTCCGGACGCCCGGCTCGTAATCGTCCCTGAGGCCGGCCATCTGCTTCCTGAAGAGCGGCCGGACGAATTCGTGGCGCACGTGGAGGCGTTCCTGAGCGGACGCGAGGCGCCCGTCTCGCATTCAGAGGCGGGGCGCCGGTAGGGACACTCGGCCTATCTTTCCCGTCTTTCCGGCACGGCCATTGCGCCAACGGTTGGGACACACTACCATCGCCACGGTTCGGGCGTTAGTTAGGCGGGCGCCCGCTAAGCGTACGTATGCATCAGTACGTCATCCGCAGGGTGTTGCTGGCCGTCCCCACCATCTTCCTGGTGGTGACGTTGACCTTCCTCGCGACGCACGTCCAGCCCGACTACGCCGAGCGTTCGCTGGCGGCGGGCTACTCCCAGGGCGGCGACCGCGAGAAGGCGCTCGAACAGGTGCGGAAGAGCCTCGGCACCGACCGTCCCCTGCACGTGCAGTACGGCGACTATCTCCTCGACGTCCTCAAGGGCGACTTCGGGCGTTCGTTCCTCACGAAGAGCTCGGTCATGAGCGAGCTCGGCGAGCGCCTGGCGCCCTCGGTCGAGCTCGGCATTCTGCAGATCACCCTCGGGCTGCTCATCAGCGTGCCCATCGGCATCATCTCCGCCGTCAAGCAGGACACCTGGATCGACTACCTCCTCAGATTCGTCGCCGTCCTGGGCCTCGCGATTCCGTCGTTCTACCTCGCGACCATCGCGTCGCTCGTCGCGTTCCGATGGCTGAGCTTCTCACCGCCGCTGGTGACGACGGCGTACCGCGAGCTGTGGGAGGACCCCGTCGCGAATCTGCAGATGATGGCGCTTCCCGCCATCGCGGGGGCGTTCTCCATCGGCGCCGTCATCATGCGGCTCCTCCGCTCGCAGTTGCTCGAAGTGCTCCGCCAGGACTACGTGCGGACGGCGGCGGCGAAGGGCCTCGCGAACCGCGTGATCATCTTCCGGCACGTGCTCAAGAACGCGCTCATCCCGGTGGTGACGGTGCTCGGGCTGCTGGTGGCGACGCTCTTCTCGGGGCAGGTGGTGCTGGAGCAGATGTTCAGCATCCCGGGGGTCGGGCTGTTCCTCGTGACCTCGCTCCAGCAG
This sequence comes from Dehalococcoidia bacterium, assembly GCA_035574215.1. Lineage (GTDB taxonomy): Bacteria > Chloroflexota > Dehalococcoidia > DSTF01 > JACRBR01 > DATLZC01. The sequence continues at coordinate 12,749 of DATLZC010000017.1, forward strand.
AACGACTTCCCCGTCGTCCAGGGCATCGTGCTGCTGGTGGGCATCCTTCTGGTGACGACGAACCTCGTGGTCGACCTGGCGTACGCCTGGCTCGACCCGCGCATCAGGTACAGCTAGAGGACGGCGGTGACGCAGGCGATCGATTCCGGGCGGGTGGCGGTCACGGCGGAAGACTGGGCGCTGCGGGCGCGCCCCGCGATCTTCACGACCGTGCGGCGGTTCGTGGTGCGCAAGCCGCTGGGCGCCCTGGGGCTCCTGTTCATCTTCATCGTCGCCGCCGCCGGCCTCGCCGCGCCCGTGGTGGCCCGCTACGACCCGGAGCGGCCGTTCCAGAGCGTGAATCCCGATTACAACCCCGACGACCCCTTCTCAGCGCCGTCGCCCACGAAGCTCGCCAAGTCGGAGCCCCCGTCGTGGGAGCACTGGTTCGGCACCGACGCCGCCGGACGGGATACTTGGTCGCGCGTGGTCTGGGGGGCGCGGCGATCGCTGAGTGTGGGCGTCCTCGCGCTGCTCATCTCGACGGCCGCGGGCACGTTTCTGGGCGTGGTCTCGGCCTTTTTCGGAGGCTGGTTCGACACCCTCATGCAGCGCCTGATGGACGCCATTCAGGCGTTTCCGGCGTTGCTCATCCTGCTACTCCTCGCGACGCTCACCGAGCCGACCATCACCAGCATGATCCTGGCGTTGGGGTTCATCGGCATCACGCAAGTGTCGCGCATCGTGCGCGGGAGCGTGCTGGCGCTCAGGGAGACGCCGTACGTGGAGGCGGCGCGGGTCATCGGGTGCTCCGACTGGCGCATCATGGCGCTGCACATCCTGCCGAACGTCGCGGCGCCCATCATCGTCGTCTTCACCATC
>DATLZC010000018.1:0-3929 GCA_035574215.1 Dehalococcoidia bacterium
ACGGGTGGTGCGTGACCCTGAAGACGCGAAAGACGCGGTCCAGGCGCACGTCCACGCTGGCCGGCTGAATGAGGTCGGGGTCGAAGGGCTCGATGCGGAGGCGTCCCTTCGCGATCTCCTCGCGGATGGAGCGGTCGCTCAACACCACGGTGGGGCTCCTGGGCCGGTGTCGCGCCATTCTAGCAGCCGCCCCGCGCGTCGGGAACCGGCGGTTGACCCCTGCGTGGCTGCTGCCCCGCCGGCGACCGGCGCGGCTAGCGGACGACCAGCGTGCCCTGCATCGCGCCCGGATGGACGTCGCAGCGATAGGCGTAGGTCCCCGGCGGCGGCGCGGTGAAGGTGATTGTAGCCTGCCCCGGGCCCGCGAAGATGTCGGTCTTCGCCACGCCGACGATGTCGACGTTGTGCGACACGGCGTCCTGATTGTCGAACGTGAGGGTGACCTGCGCGCCCGCGTCGACGGTGAGCTCCGTTTGCTCGAACCGGATTCCGCGCGCCACGACAGTGAGCGAGACGGGGCCGGCGGGAGAGGCCGCCATCGGCTCGGGAGGAGCCGTGGGCGGCGCGGGAGTGGGACTCGGCGCCGGAGCCTGTGTGGGCGCGGGGGCCTCGACGGGCGCCGCAGTGGCCGACGGCGTCGGCGTCTCGTTTCCGGCGTAATCCGGCCGCGCGGCAGGCCGGACGGCGGCGGTCGCTGAGGCAGGCGTGCGGGTCGCGGTCGCGCTCCTTCCGTAGAGGCCGCCGCCCCCGCAGGCGGCTGCGACCGCCCCGAGGGCGACGAACGCGAGCAGGAGGCGAGGCGAGAGCCGGCGGCGAACGGACACGGGCGGCGTCCTGATGCGGGAGCGACTTCGTCAGAGATACGCGCGATGGGCAGGCTCGGATTCGTCCTTAGAGGAGGCGGGCCTGTTCGGCTTCGTGAGGCTCGCGGGTCAAGTGCTCCGCTTTGACGCCGAGGAGGCGCACGGGCCGCCCGCGCTGCCAGTGGAGGTCGAACAGCGCGATGGCCTCCCGGGCGAGCGCGTCGGCGTCGCCGATCGCCCAGGGCCGGGTGCGGGCGCGCGTCACGGTCTCGAAATTGCCGTAGCGGATCTTGACGCCGACCGTCCGCGCCCGCACGCCCTGGCCCTCCATCCGCCGGGCCACGTCCTCGGCGAGACGGCGCAGCGTGGCGTACAGTTCGCGAGCATCGGCGACGTCGGTCTCGAAGGTGGTCTCGCTGGAGACGGACTTCGGCTGCCACGCCGTCACGACAGGGGATTCGTCGATGCCCAGCGCCGCCGCGCGCATCCACGCGCCGCGCTTGCCGAAGCGCTCCACGAGCTCCGCCTCATCGCATGCGGCGAGCTCCCCCAGGGTCCGGATCCCCGACCGGCGCAGGGCGTCCGCCGTCACCGGGCCGATGCCCGGCACCTCCTCGACGGGAAGCGGCGCGAGGAACGCGGCCTCTTCACCGGGTCTGACGACGGTGAAGCCGTGCGGCTTTCCGCGACCGCAGGCGATCTTGGCCACGAGCTTGTTGGACGCGACCCCGATGGAGCAATCGAGGCCGGTCTCGTTCTTGATGCGGCGCTGGAGGTCGCGGGCCAGCGCGACCGCGCAGTCGAAGTCGCCGCCCGCGGCCTCGGTGAGGTCGAGGTACGCCTCGTCGATGCTGACCTGCTCGACCTGGGGCGTCACCTCGCGTATCAGGTCCATCACACGGCGGGAGTAGCGCCGGTAGAGGGGGAAGTTGGGGCGGACGAAGACGGCCTGGGGGCAGAGGCGGGCGGCCGTGCGGGACGGCATCGCCGAACGAACGCCGTACTTCCGCGCTTCGTACGAGGCGGTGGCGACGACGCCGCGGCGGTCGGGCGGCGCGCCGACGATGACGGGCTTGCCGCGCAGCTCCGGGTGTTCGAGGGCCTCCACCGCCGCGTAGAAGGCGTCGAGGTCGACGTGAGCGATACAACGGGTCACAGGGCGATGGTAGCAGGAACGAGGGCGATGCAACGCGCGATGGCATGTGTTGGAGGGGTCGGCGTCGCATCCCGATGAAGGCCACCCTTCAGGGTGGCCGTCGCCGCTTCGCGCAGAGGTGGGTGTTAGGGCACGGAATGCTCGCTCTGCGATTGGACGCCAGGCCACGCTAAAGCGTGGGCTTCATAGTTTGGAAGGCGTTGCTTCATGGCGGAGCGAGCCGTGGGCTTCCTTGGACCGGAGCGGCTCGGCAGCGCGCCGATGCGGTTGCGAAAAGCGCCGGCCGAGGGCGCTGGGCGGACCAAAGACAGGAATCGTCTCCCGCGGCGGACATTTGCGCCAGCGGAGAGGGATGGTTGCCGGGCAAGGATTCGAACCTTGACAAGAGGCTCCAAAGGCCCCTGTGCTACCGTTACACCACCCGGCAACGCCGGCGCCGAAGCACACACGAGGCGGGTCTCCAGACCCGCCTCACGAGGGCTCGCGTCGGAGGTGGTGCCGAAGGCCGGGATCGAACCGGCACGGGCCTCGCGGCCCAACAGTTTTTGAGACTGTCGCGTCTGCCAATTCCGCCACTTCGGCCCGAATCGGCCGTACGGCCGACTCCACCCCCATCATAGCAGCGCGCCCCACCCCTGCAAACCGTCACCCTTGCCCGCGCCGGGGCCGTCCCGTACGCTTCGACCCGATTCGACACGATGTCCGACGCGCGCTGGCCGATCCGACGGGCGAACGATTGGTACCGGCGCCAGCCCTGGCTGGTGGGGTGCAATTTCATTCCCAGCACCGCCGTCAACCAGCTCGAGATGTGGCAGGCCGAGACGTTCGACCTTGAGACCATCGACCGCGAACTCGGGTGGGCCGAGGCGCTGGGCTTCAATACCGCCCGGGTCTTTCTGCACGACCTCCTGTGGGAGGCCGACGCCCGCGGGTTCGCTGGCCGCATCGACGCGTTCCTCGGCATCGCCCGGCGTCACGGCATCGCCGTCATGTTCGTGCTCTTCGACGACTGCTGGAACGACGGGGCTACGTTGGGGCCGCAGCCGCCGCCGGCGCCGGGGCGCCACAACTCGCGGTGGCTCCAGTCGCCGGGCCACACCGTCGCCGCGTCGGGCGGGGCGCGCGAGCGGCTCGAGGCGTACGTGACGGGCGTCGTGCGCGCGTTCGGCGCGGACGCGCGCGTGCTCGCCTGGGACCTGTACAACGAGGTGACGAACGGGCTCCCGCCTCCGTGGTCCGAAGACCCGGCCGCGCGGCGGCGCCGCGAGGAGGCGTTGCCGGGTCACCTCGAGCTCCTCGAGCTCGCCTTCGCGTGGGCGCGGGCGGCGCGTCCCGAGCAGCCCCTCACGGCGGGTCTGTGGTCGCCCGATCGTGAGCTCAACGCCCGCCTCGTGGCCCTCTCCGACATCGTCACGTTCCACTGCTACGAGGGCCCCGAGCGGCTCGAAACGCTCATCGGACGGCTGAAGCGCCATGGACGTCCCGTCATCTGCACGGAGTACATGGCCCGAACCCTGGGGAGCACCTTCCGGGGCTGTCTTCCTGTGTTCCAGCGGGAGAGGGTGGGATGCTACAACTGGGGCCTCGTGAACGGGAAGACGCAGACCCACATCGCGTGGACGGGCGAAGCGGAGGTCTGGTTCCACGACATCTTCCGCCCCGACGGCTCGCCCTACGACCCGGACGAGGTCGCCTTCATCCGCGAGCTGACCCGCGCTGGCCGCGAGCGCCGGGCGTGACACCGTCCCGACAATACGAAGCGCGCGGCCGGATGACCGCGCGCCGCGAGGTCGATGGAGCGGAAGACGGGATTCGAACCCGCGACCCCCTCCTTGGCAAGGAGGTGCTCTACCGCTGAGCCACTTCCGCGAAGCGGCACCAGTATACGCCCGTCGGCGGGCCCCTTCAATCGCCCTTCCCGCAGCGGGGGTCAGGCCGCTTCGGCGGCGTCGGCGGACCACGCGGCGATA
>DATLZC010000019.1:0-3388 GCA_035574215.1 Dehalococcoidia bacterium
CGGGATGTCCTCGTCGGGGATGATGCCGCCGGCGAAGAGCAGGATGTCGTTCGGGTCGATGCCCCGGTCTTTCAGCGCCTGCACGACGCGCGGGAAGAGCTCGAGATGCGCGCCCGACAGGATGGACAGGCCCACGACATCGACGTCCTCCTGGAGCGCGGCTTCGGCGATCATCTCCGGCGTCTGCCGAATGCCGGTGTAGATCACCTCCATGCCGGCGTCGCGGAGCGCCCGCGCCACGACCTTGGCGCCCCGGTCGTGCCCGTCGAGGCCCGGCTTGGCGATGAGAACCCTGATCCGCTCCGATGTCTCCGTCATCGCGCCCGTATCTTATGCAAACGGGCGCCCCATGCGCCAGCGCCCGGACCCCGCACGATCGCATGGTACAATAGGGCCGTCCGGCGGGAGCGGGTTCGCGACGGCCGAGACGGGCCGACGCGGAGGGTGGCGCCACGACCGAGGGAACGGCACGGACGCTCGCGAGCGGTCGCCTCGTTTCCCTCCGGTTCGTCTGTCCCCCTGTCTCTGGCACGCCGGACCGGCGGTACGTTAGGATGCGCCCGTCGAACGCGGGCCGGAGCCTCTGGTAGCGGCTCATCGGACACACGAGAGCAGGCAACGATGACCACAGCCACGGCAAGACCCATCGTCTGGTTCGAGGAGATCGGAAAGGAGGACATCGCCCTCGTCGGCGGGAAAGGAGCCAACCTCGGGGAGCTCACCCGGGCGGGCATCCCGGTACCCCCGGGGTTCGTCGTCACAGCGGACACCTACTTCCGCTTCCTCGAAGCCTCCGGACTCAAACCCCGCATCGTCGAACTCCTCGAACGCCTCGACCACCGCGACAGCGCCGCCCTCGCCCAGACTGCAGACACCATCAAGCGCCTGATCCTCGACGCCGAGATCCCGCAGGACCTGCGGCGTCAGATCGAGAGCGCGTACCGTCGCCTGGGCGGAGGCCTCGTCGCGGTCCGAAGCTCCGCCACCGCTGAGGACTTGCCCGAGGCCAGCTTCGCCGGCCAGCAGAGCACGTTCCTGAACATCGAGGGCGCGGACGCCGTCGTCAACGCCGTTCGCGCCTGCTGGGCGTCCCTGTTCGAGGCGCGGGCCATCTTCTACCGCGCCGAGAACCACTTCGAGCACATGAAGGTCGGCATCGCCGTGCCCGTGCAGCGCATGGTGCAGAGCCATCGCTCCGGCGTCATGTTCACCTGCGAGCCCGTGACCAGCGACACCACGAAGATCACCATCGAGGCCGTCATGGGGCTCGGCGAGGCCATCGTGTCCGGCTCGGTGTCGCCCGACCACTATCTCGTGGACAAGGCCACGCTCCGCATCATCGAGAAGACCATCGGCGATCAGCAGCGCCAGCTCGTCCTCGATCCGAAGGCCACGGATCCGCTGCACCGCAACGTCTGGGTCGACCTCCCGCCCGAGCTGCGCGGCAAGCAGAAGCTCACGGACGACGAGATCGTCGAGCTGGCCCGCATCGGGCGAAAAGTCGAGGAGCACTACGGCAGCATCCAGGACATCGAATGGGCCGAGGAAAACGGCACGTTCTACCTGGTCCAGTCGCGGCCGGTCACGACGCTGCAGGCGCAGGCCGGACCCGCGGGCGTTCTGGCCGAGACGGCGCCCGTCCTGCTGACCGGCGCCCCCGCAAGCCCCGGCGTCGACGCTGGCCCCGTCCGGATCGTCCTCGACCCCTCGGAGATCGATCGGGTTCAGCCGGGCGACGTGCTGGTCGCGGAGATGACCACGCCCGATTTCGTACCCGCCATGAAGCGCGCCGTGGCCATCGTGACCGACCACGGCGGGCGCACGTGCCATGCGGCCATCGTCAGCCGCGAACTGGGCATCCCCTGCGTGGTCGGCGCGCGCGAAGCGACGAAGACCTTGCGCGAGGGCCAGATCGTGACCGTGGACGGCTCGAACGGCAAGGTGTACCAAGGCCGGGCCGAGGCCGCCCTCGCCTGGGGCCTCGCTGAGCGCGAGCGCCGGTCGCGGGCCAGCGCGCTGAAGACCCGCACGAAGATTTATGTAAATCTCGCTGAGCCGGAGCTCGCCGACGTCGTCGCCAAACGCAACGTGGACGGCGTAGGGCTGCTGCGCGCCGAATTCATCATCGCCCAGATCGGCGAGCATCCGCGCTACGCCATCGAAACCGGCCGGTCGGAGGAGTTCATTTCGAAGCTGGCCGCTGGGCTCGAGATGTTCGCGCGCGCCTTCCACCCCCGCCCGGTCATCTACCGGATGACGGACTTCAAGACGAACGAGTACGCGAACCTCCTCGGCGGCGACAAGTACGAGCCGCACGAAGAGAACCCGATGATCGGCTTCCGCGGCGCCTCGCGCTACCTCAGGGACCGCGACGTGGTCGCACTCGAGGTCGAGGCCATCAAGCGCGTACGGGCGCAGTATCCGAACCTCTGGGTGATGATTCCCTTCGTCCGCACGCCGGAGGAGCTCGCCGGCGTCAAGGCGTTGCTCGCCGAGATGGGCCTCGAGCGCAGCGAATCCTTCCGACTGTGGATGATGGCGGAGGTGCCGTCGAACGTCCTGCTCCTCGACCGCTTCATCGACGTGGGCATCGACGGCATCAGCATCGGCTCGAACGACCTCACGCAGCTCATCCTGGGCATCGACCGGGACAACGAGATGTTCGCCGAGCAGTTCGACGAGCGGAACGAAGCGGTGATGGTCGCGCTCGAGCGGCTGGTGCGAGGCGGCACGTCGCGTGGCATTACGGTGTCCATTTGCGGGCAGGCCCCGAGCGTGTTCCCCGAGCTCACCGAGCGGCTGGTCGAATGGGGCATCACCTCCGTCTCCGTCTCGCCCGACGCCATCGACGTCACGCGCGAGTACGTCGCGCGGGCCGAGGCCAAGCTGGAAGCGATGGCCCGCCGCTGAGAGCCGCCCGACGGTCGTTGCTTCGCCTCGGGAGGGCGCTATACTGGTGGTGAGCGGAGCGCTGCGGCGCTCCGTCGTGTTCCGCAGGAGCGTAGCTCAGTCCGGCAGAGCAGCGGTCTCCAAAACCGCCGGTCGGGGGTTCGAATCCCTCCGCTCCTGCCATCGCCCTCCGGCCGGTTGCGACGCCGCGGGCGTCCGATACAATGAAGACGCTCGTGCCGAGGTGGTGGAATAGGCAGACACGCGGTCTTGAGGGGGCCGTGCCGCAAGGCGTAGGAGTTCAAATCTCCTCCTCGGCACCAACACGGAACCTTCCACCCGCGTACGCGGGTCGAGAACGAGCGGAAGTGGCTCAGCGGTAGAGCACCTCCTTGCCAAGGAGGGGGTCGCGGGTTCGAATCCCGTCTTCCGCTCCACGAAGCGCACAGGCGCGCGGCAAGCCCGCGCGCCTTTTCTTTTCCCCCGACGCCTCGCCGAG
>DATLZC010000020.1:0-4125 GCA_035574215.1 Dehalococcoidia bacterium
TCGGCCGACGGAAGCACCTTGGGCTGCATGAGCTGCATGGGCACGCCACAGCACTCGACTTCGCCATCGCCTGGCTTGATGCACAGCACCTCGGTGCCGCACTTCTCGCACTGGAATCGCTTGCCGAGCTGGTTCGCCATCGCGCTTCTCCCCGGAACTATCCCTTCTGCTGCATCGGCTGACCGCAGCACGCGAGCGCGCCCTCGCCACCCTTGGTGACGATCATCTCGGTGCCGCACTTGCCGCACTGATATCGCTTGCCGACCTGGTTCGCCAACCCTCCCTCACCTCGCGTTCGAATCTGAGGACGGCGCGCAGCCATCCACGGCCGAAGTCTAGCGACGGCCCGAATCGAGCGTCAAGCGAGCGCTATTCGACGATGAACGTCCCCGTCATCGTGGTCGGGTGGACGTCGCAGCGGAAGAAGTACTCACCCGGGTCGGGCGCGTCGAAGACGAGTTCCTGCTTGACGGGACCGGTCTCGAGGGGCGTCGCCACGATGGGCGCCTGGCCGGCCGTCGCCGCCGACTCGCTTTCGTAGAGCGCCCAGTTGTGGGGAACGCCGCCGTCCTGATTGTCCACGGTGAGTTTCACCTGGCTGCCCGCCTTCACCCGGATCTCGTCCAGGTCGAAGAGGATGTTCTTCGCGACGATGGTGATCTCCTCGACCTGGGCCGCGGGCGTCGGCGTGGGCCCAGCGGGCGCAGGCGTCGCGCCGCCGGCCGGCGTCGGGGCCACGACGGCCCGCGCGATCTGCCCGCAGCGCCCGTTCGGCGTGATGTCGCCGGGGGGCGTCTCTGGCGGCGCGCCGGTCTCGTGGTCGAGTTCGATGGCCCACTCCTTCGCCAGGCCCCATTCGCCGTAGACGATGAGGTCGGCGAGCTGCGAGATCTGCATGTCGTTCAGCGGGCCGGTAAACCCGGGGGTCTGGCCCCACGTGGGCATCGCGGTGCCCACGCGGCCGCACGTGATGGTGTTGACGACGAGGGCCCGGGCCTGCTCGCGGGCCGTCTCATCCACGGGGCCGCCCGGCTCCTTCCGTCCCTGCAGGTCGGGCCGGTTGAGCGGAGGAGCGGCGGTGAACCGGCCCGCGGCCGCGCCGCCTTCGCCCTTGTCGCCGTGGCAGGCGCGACAGTACGTGGCGTAGAGATACGCGCCCCGCTCCACATTCTTCTCGACCTGCAGGTCTTCGGAGACGTCGGCGCGGAACGGGTCCCACAGAGTGTAGCCCCCGAGCGTGATCACGCTCAGGAACAGGATGACCACCATGATGTTGACCTGCTTGCTCGTGTTCATGTGGTCCCCGTCCTACACCGGAACCGCCCGCGACGGGTTGTCCTCGCCGCCCGGCGTGATGTCCCCTGTGTCCACCGAAATCCGGCCGTTCTCATCGACGGTCAGCTTCATCGTGTCCATCGACCGCGGCGCGGGGCCGAACACCCGGATGCCGGCGTCGTCGTACGTCGAGCCGTGGCACGGGCACCGGAACCATCCCGTCTTGTCCTGGCCCGTGCGCGGGTCCTTGAACGTGAAGTTAGACTTCCACGGCACCGTGCAGCCCAGGTGTGGACACTTCCACCACAGCGCCAGCAAGCCCGGTCCGCCCTGCTCCGCCGTAAGGTGCACGAGCCAGAGCCGTCCCTCCGTCACCTCCGTCTTGGAGCCGGGCGGGAAGTCGCTCACCGACCCGATGGTGATGACGCCGCCGAAGCCCATGATCTTCCGCGGATAGATGAGGTCGAGCCCCGCCCCGAGGCTCCCCACGGCGGTCGCGATGAGGCCGGTCCAGAATCCGAGGCGCAGGATGGACCGCCGGTTCATCTTCGGCGGCTCCAGCGCCGGCTGAGCCGGCTGCGCCTTCGCCTTCGCGACCGAGGCCACGGGCTTCGCGGCCCGCTCGGCCAGGCTCGCCTTCTCCGATGGTTTCGCGGCGCTGGCCTCGGCTGCGCCGCCTGCGGGCTCGCTCCCGCCCTGTGGTTCGCGCTCAGCTTCAGACATCGCTCTGCAAACTCTCCGACTCGACGATGAACACCAGATGGCCGTCGGGGAGCTCCATCGGCTGGTTCCAGATGCGCGGGTCCTCGTGGAGGACCGGCACGTCCGTGGGCTGCACGAGCTCCTGACCGGCTCCACGGAACCCGGCGCCGATGATGGTGAGCACCCAGTACGTGGCGATGAACCCGGAGAACAGGGCGATGGCGCCGTCCCGCACGGTCTGCACCCAGCCCATCCGTTTGAGGATGACGATGAGGAGCGCCGGGAAGCCGACCATGAAGACGACCGGCAGCAGAATCTCGACCAGGAACGCCGGGAAGTTCCAGTTCAGGTCGTACCAGTACAGGGCTCGGAGCCAGCCCGGCAGGAACGTCGGCTCATCCCACGTGAACCAGCTCGGACCCCAGGTCCCATTGAAGGGGAAGGGGATGTGCTCGAAGTCCTGGGGCCAGTCGAGGCTTCCGTCATGCTCGCCTGGTCCGAGCTGCGCGCTCTCCGGCACGGGGATTCCCCATCGCCAGCCCTGCTGGAGGGCGCGCACGTTCTGGAACGCCGAGAGCTTACCGGGCCACTCGAAGTCTTCGTTGCCCATCCGCTGGGCGATCTCGGTCACCACCTCGACGTGCTTGTTCCCGTCGTACAGGATGAGGCCCACGGTGATGACCGCGGCGTAGATACTGGCGAAGACGGTGATCCGCACCGAGTTCTTCGTGCCGAACCAGACGCCCTGCTGCTCGTTCGAGCGGTCGATGTACGGCAGCGCGGCCAGCAGCAGCAGCGCGATGGTGGGCACGATGACGCCGGCCAGCGCCGGGTGCATGTGCAGGAGGAGCTCCTGCAGGTTCATGAAGTACCACGGCGCCTTGGAAGGGTTCGGCGTGATGTTCGGGTTCGCCCGGTTCAGCAGCGGCGCGTTGACGAAGATCGAAAGGATCAAGAACGTGAGCGTGAACAGGATCGCCGAGATGAACTCGATGAAGACGAGGTCGGGCCAGACGAGGACTTCCTGCTCTCGCTCGCGCTTCTGCCGTACGACCTGGCGGGGGACCGCCTGGGTTGCTGTCGCCACGTCCTACTCCTCGTATCGCCTCACAGCGGCCGCGCCAGACCGCCGTCGCGCCGGATCCGCCAGAAGTGCACTGACATGAAGATGGCCGCCAGCAGCGGCAGGCCGATGACGTGCAGCGTGTAGAACCGGATGAGGGCGTTCGGCCCCACCTCGAACCCGCCGATGAGCACGAAGCGCGACTGCTCGCCCAGCACCGGGGCCGACCCGATCATGTTCGTGCCCACGGTGATGGCCCACAGCGCGAGCTGGTCCCATGGAAGCAGGTAGCCGGTGAAGCTGAGGAGCAGCGTGAGCACGAGCAGGATCACGCCGACGACCCAGTTGAACTCCCGCGGGGGCTTGTAGGCGCCCGTGTAGAACACCCGCATCATGTGCAGGAGCACGGTGATGACCATCCCGTGCGCCATCCAGCGGTGCAGGTTGCGGATGAGCTGGCCGAACCGCACGTTCGTCTCGAGGGCCGCGATGTCCTGGTACGCCCGCTCGACCGACGGCACGTAGTAGAACATCAGCATCACGCCAGTGACGGTGAGCCCGAGGAAGAGGAAGAAGCTCAGCCCCCCGAGACAGTACGTGTGCGTGATCTTGACGTGGGTCCGGTGGATGCGGGTCGGGTGAAGGTGCAGGAAGACGTTGGTCGCCACCGCGAGCATCTGGTTGCGCGGCGTGTTCGGATAGCCCGAACGGAAGATGGAACGCCAGATGTAATTATGGAACAGCTTGTCGTAGAGCCACTCGGTGAGGGACGGGCCCTTGGGTTGTTCCGTGACCGCCATACCTTCCTCCGCCCTAGCTTTCCCACCAGCGGCCGAAGATGACCATCAGCCCGAGGGAAACCACGATCGTGATGAAGACCAGCGCCAGTTCCTGCGCGTCCGTGACGACGACGCCGTTGAAGTTCACGTCGTTACCCTGCCCTTCCTCGTTCCGGAAAGAGCCACACCGACGACCCGGGGGAGCTTCGCCGTTTGTGAACGGCTTAGCAATCGGCCAGAGGCTATCATCGCCTCGATCTAGTGTCAAGGTAACCGTGAAGCATTTCAAGCACTCCGCCCCGAACC
>DATLZC010000021.1:0-18340 GCA_035574215.1 Dehalococcoidia bacterium
GCGGAAGAATTCGTCCCAGCCGTAGTCTGTGGCGCCGCCGTCCCGCTGGAGAATCTCGTGGTACTCGCGCAGGACCGTCTGCTCGCAGGCGCGCCGCGCCTCGGTCGACAGGCTCCCGCTGAGGAAGTACGCGACGTCGAACGCGCCCCGGCCCCGCGATGCGATCTGCCAGTCGATGATGGCCAACAGCTCCCCGTCGCCGGCGTGCCCGAAGAAGAGGTTGTCGAGTCGGAAGTCGCCGTGGATGATGGTCCGCGGCGGGTCGACGAAGCGATCCAGGATGTCGCAAATGCGGCTGCCGAGCCGCTCGGCCGTTCGCAAGACCTCGGGGGGCACCTGTGGCCCGAACGTGTCGACGAAGGGCTGCCATGCCTTCGCGTACGAGTCCTGCGCCGACTTCTGCACCGGGTCGTTCGTGTAGGGCATCCAGTCGAGGCGCTCGAGCTCGGGGTTCTGCCAGAACGCGGCGTGGAGCTTCCCGAGCGCGCGTACCGCGGTCGCCGCTTCTTCGACGGTGCACGACGCGAGCTGGTCGCCCAAACGAAGCCCTCCCAGATCCTCCAGTAGAAGCACGAAATCGCCGCGCTCGAGGTCCATCGCGCTGTAATAGCGCCGGGGCACCCGAACCGGCACGCGATGCGCCAGTTCTTCGTAGAAGCGGATTTCCCGCTCATAGAAGCGGAAGATGTTCCCGATTTCGCGGTTTTCGGGCGTGGCCGCGGGGAACTTCGCGATGAGCGACGCGGGGGCTTCCGCCTCGGGCCGGTCGTACCGCAGACGGAGCCGCGCGAGCTGCCCGATGAGCCCCGCTCCCTCGCCGATGATCTCGGTGTCGAATCCGGTGACCGTCGCGTCCCGCAAGACGCCCGTCTCGCGCAACGCCGAGGTGAGCCACGACGCGGTGACGTCACCGGGGCCAGCAGGAATCGGCAGCGCAGCCATCGTTCTCATCTCCTTCGAGCGTTGACGTCCGACCTCGACCGGCGGCCCTTACGATAGCGGAAACGGCGCATCGTTGAAAGCTCACCCCGCGAGAAGGCGCTGGAGCGACGAGCCAGCGCCCGAGAGTGCGGTCGCGATCAGCAGGGCCAGCACCAGGCGACGGAACGTGACGGGGTCGAATCGCCGGGCCAGCCGATCCCCGGCCAGGTTCGCCAGATACACGCCCGGAAGCGCCGCCGCCGAGAGCGCGATGGCGCGCCGCGTGATCACATGGGCGCCCGCGAACGCTCCCACGGAGATAAGGCCCCCCACCAGAAAGAAGGTCGTCATCGCCGCCCGGAAGGCGTCCGGCGACTGGCCGCGCCCCTGGAGATAGATGACGACCGGCGGCCCCGACATGCTCGTGCTCGTGCGCAGCACGCCCGAGACGATCCCCACGGCGAGCTCGGACGCCGCGCCCGTGAAGGGAACCCGCTTGCCGCTGGCCAGCGCCGCCGCCAGAACGACGGTGACCACGCCCACGGTCAGGCGGAGGCCGTCTTCCGGGGTGAAGATAAGCACTGCCAGTCCGAGGGGCATCCCGGCGAAGCTCCCGAGAAGCAGCCACCCGACCGTCCTCCAGGGTGTGGCCCGCCAGAGGCGCGCGGCCAGCAGCGCCACGTTCACCAGACCCAGCAGCGTGGACATCACGACGGCCTCGCGCACGTCGACCACTAACACGAGGAAGGGCACGGCGATGAGCGCGAAGCCGAAACCGGTGATCCCTTGCGCGAAGCTCGCTAGGGCGGCGACCGCGATCACCACGGCGAGCGTCGCGTTCACAGCGGCTCGCCGTCCGTTCTGTCTTCGAAGGCGCGATGATGGTTCACGTTCGGCTCCAGGCGCTTCGAGTGTAGGCGGACACCGCTCCTGGCGAAACGGTCCGTTCGAACTCAACGGCCTCTGCTATCGTGTCGGCGATGGCCTCGAGACGACCCCCGGACGCCCGGGAAGCGACCCGCCCGGCCTGGCACGCGTTGCCCGCGAGCGACGTCGTGCAGCGGCTCGGCGCCGATCCAGAGCGCGGCCTGACGTCGGAGGAGGCTCAGCGCCGGTTCGACCGCTGGGGCCCGAACGTCCTGCCGGAGGCGCAGTCCGCGCCGTGGTACCGCCATCTCCTCGAGCAGTTCACGCAGTTCCTCGTGGGTGTTCTCCTCATCGCTGCGGGCGTCTCGCTCGCGCTGGGAGAGCGGCTCGACGCCATCGCCATTCTGGCCATCGTCGCGCTCAACGGCGCGCTCGGGTTTATGCAGGAGTTCCGGGCCGAACGGGCGCTGGAAGCGCTGCGGTCCATGGCGGCGCCGGTTGCGACCGTCCTGCGCGATGGCAGTCTCGCGCGGATTCCGGCCGTGCGCGTCGTGCCAGGCGACGTCCTGTATCTCGCCGACGGCGACGTCGTCGCCGCCGACGGCCGGCTTCTCGAAGCGCGGGGGCTGCGCCTCAATGAGGCCGTGCTGACCGGGGAGTCGGCGCCGGTGGACAAGGTCGCGGACGCGATCCCCGAAGACACCGATCTCGCCGAACGGAGCTGCATGGTCTACCAGGGCGGGCTCGTGGTGCGCGGGCGAGGCGTCGCCGTGGTGGTGGCCACAGGGCTGGAGACCGAGATGGGGCGCGTCGCGGCGTCGATGCGACGCCAACCCGAGCGGGGGACGCCCCTGCAGCGGCGGCTCGCGGACATGGGGCGATGGCTGGTCTGGGGCGCGGGCTCGCTATGCGCGCTCGTATTCGTCATCGGGGTGGTCCGCGGGTTGCCGCCGGGTGACATGTTCCTCACCGCCACGAGTCTCGCCGTCGCGGCGATTCCCGAGGGCCTGCCCGCGGCCACGACCATCGTGCTGGCGCTGGGCGTCCAGCGCATGGCGCGGCGCAACGCCATCGTGCGGCGGCTCGCCGCGGTGGAGACGCTGGGGTCGGTGACCACGATCTGCGCCGACAAGACCGGGACGCTCACGCAGAACCGCATGGAGGCGCTCGAGCTGTGGGTCGACGGCCGCTCCTACGCGGTGCGGTCGGGCGAACGGCCGTCGGACGACCGCCTTCTTACGGAGGCCCTGCGCACCGCGATCCTGTGCAACGACGCGGCGCCGGCCGCAGACGGACGCGACGCCGTTGGCGATCCCACCGAGGTGGCGCTGCTGGATCTCGCGGCGCGGTACGGGCTCGACCCCGTGGCCGAGCGTCGCGCCGCGCCGCGGGAGCTCGAGATCCCGTTCGAGGCGCGTCGCGCGCGCATGACGGTCGTCTGCCGCGAAGACGGCTCGCTGGTCGCGTACATGAAAGGCGCTCCCGAAGTGACGCTGCCACTGTGCGCGTTTGTGCGGGGGCGCGACGGCGCGCGCCCGTTGAACGATGAAGAGCGGGAGCGCGCGCTGGCGGTCGCAGCGGACATGGCCGCGCGGGGGATGCGGGTACTCGCCTTGGCGCGACGCGAGCTGGCCGAGCTGGAGCCAGCCGATACGTTGGAGCGAGATTTCACGTTCGTGGCGCTCGTGGGGATGGCCGATGTCCTCCGGCCGGAGGCCGCTCCCTCCATCGAGCAGGCGATGGGGGCCGGCGTGCGGGTCCTCATGCTCACCGGCGATCACCCGGTGACGGCGCGCGCGATCGCCCGGGAGGTCGGTCTGCCAGCGGACCGCGTCATCCTGGGGCGCGAGATCGAGGAGCTACCGGACGACGAGCTGCAGCGCGCCATCGAGGGGGCCGCCGTGTTCGCCCGCGTGTCGAGCGAGCACAAGCTTCGCATCGTCGAGGCGCTCCGCCGCTCGGGCGCCGTCATCGCGATGACCGGCGACGGCGTGAACGACGCGCCCGCGCTGCGCGCAGCGGACATCGGCGTGGCCATGGGCCAGGGCGGAACCGACGTCGCGCGCGAAGCGTCGGACATCGTGCTCGTGGACAACAACATTCGCTCCATCGTGGCCGCCATCGAGGAGGGCCGGCGCATCTACGACAACATCCGGAACTTCGTGCACTACCTGCTGACGTGCAACCTGTCCGAAGTGGTGGTCGTGTTCCTGGTCCTGGCCGTGAGGGGCGATACCCCTCTCCTGCCGCTGCAGATCCTGTTCGTCAACCTTCTCACGGATGGGCTGCCTGCGCTGGCGTTGGGCGTCGAGCCGGCGAGCCCCGACGTGATGCGCCGTCCGCCGCGGCCGCCCAGAGCGGGCATCCTCTCTGTGCGTTCGCTGGCGCCGATGCTGGGTATCGGGCTCTTCATCTCGGCGCCGACGGTCCTGGCGTACGAGTGGGGCCGGATGGCCGAAGGGGAGGACCTGGCACGCGACCTCGCGTTCGCCACGCTGGTGGGCTCGCAGCTCGCCGCCGCCTTCGAGTTCCGCAGCCCGGTGCAACCGCTGTTCCGCTTGGGAGCGAACGTCTGGCTGTGGGGAGCAGTCGCGAGCTCGGCGTCGCTGCTCCTTCTGGTGTTCTACGCGCCTCCGCTGCAGCCGGCGTTCGAGACGCAAGCCCTCGATTGGGGCCAGTGGCTCGGGGTGACCGGCCTCTCGCTGGCGCCGTTGGTGGCGTCCGAGCTGGTGAAGCTTACGCCAGTCGCGTCGTGGCTTGCGGGGCTAAGAGCAGCCGGCGCAGGGCCGGGCGCGTCACGCAGCCTCTGAGCGCCCGCCGCGCCATCGGTTGAGGACCGACTCGAACTCGGCCACCATAGCGGCGAACCCGGCGATAGTGGGTCCGAGCCTGGCCAGCGTCTGCTGGCATTCGGCGGCGAGCCGCTCGATCTCGGCGAGCCGCTGCCGCAGCTCCTCGACCGAAGCGGTGAGGTGCGCGTCGAGCTCTGCGGGAGAGGCTGTGGTCGTGGCGTTATTCATGGCTCGCTCCTCCTGCGATGGTGCGGGCGCAATCTCCGGCGGCGCCTGCTTCGGCGATGGTGCCGGCCGGACGTCGATGGCCGGTAGCGGCGTCTCAACCGGAGGACGACGGGACGGTGGCGCCGCGGGAGGCGGTTCTGGCGTTGGCGTCCGGGCCGTCGCGGGTGGCGCGGATTCGCCCGGTCGGTCGGCGACCGGGACGCCGAACGCCTCCCGCAGGCTGTGGGCCTCGGCGATGGCGCGCTTCCGGCGCTCGAAGGCCTCCGATGTCGTCGGCGCCGCTGGCGGGGGCTTGCGTGACCCATCCCGCGCGGTGGGTGACGTGGTCGCGGGCGCAGCGCGAGCTTCGACCGATCGCTCGGAGCGCGGGGTCGCGTCGCGTTCGCCGTCCAGCAGGCGCAGGCGTTCCCGAAATTCGGCGGGGTCGATGACATAGGTCCTGCCTCCATGCCGCGCATGGAGGTCGCAGATGGACTGCCCCCGCTCGGTCCAGAGAAGCTCGGCGATACGGCTCATCTCCGGCGTGTCGGCCAGCGCCCGGACAGCGCGGAGCGCCCGCAACATGTTAGCGGAGCGGATGACCGTCTCGTGGTCGATGATGGCGGCCGCCGTCGCTGCCGCCGCGACGCGGGACTCCGCGCTCGCGCCCGCGAGCTCCCGAGCGCTCCGCGCCGCCTCCATCGCGTGGTGCGCCCACGGGCGGTCGTGCAGATACCGCAGCCAGGCCGCTGACGCGGCGTTTCGAGACGGGATATCGAGAACCGCCGCAAACAAGCTCGCGGGACCGACGGCAGCGGAGTCCTGGGGCGAGAACGCGGCCAGCGAAGCGATCTTGAGACTCAGACCGTATAGGCGCCGGAAGCGATCGTACGCGTCGGGGAAGTCGCGCTCGAAGCGACGGAAGAGGGGGCCGACCCAGTTCAGGTTCGCGGCGGGCGACCGGACCAGGCGGCCCAACGCGGCGGCCAGAGCAGGAGCCAGGTCCTCCATGACGCGTATCCCCCTTCGAAGGCACAGTGCTGACCCCAATAGTGTCGGCTGGAGGAGCGCAGACCTGTTGCGGAGGCTCAGTCCCCCTGGGCGCTGGTCAGGCCGTCGCCCGACGGAGACGCGGGCGTGAGGGGCTCCCATTCGTTCTCCCGCCAGGCCTCGACGCCGATGAGGGGGACGAAGCGGCATTCGCCGAAGCGCTGCAGCATCGTGCCTTCGGGGAGCTGCGTCACGCGGACGAGCTGTTGAATGCGGCGGGAGCCCACAGGGATGACCATCCGCCCGCCCGGCGACCGAAGCTGGTCCACCAGCGCGTGCGGTACCCGGGGAGCGGCGGCCGTGACGATGATGGCGTCGTACGGCGCGCCTTCGGGCCAGCCCAGCGTGTCCAGCGCCAGGTGGACCTCGACGTTCGTGTACCCGAGCTCCCGCAGGACGGCCTCGGCCCGCCTCGCGAGCTCCGGCACCCGCTCGACGGTCACCACGTGCGCCGCGAGCTCCGCCAGCAGCGCCGCCTGGTAGCCCGAGCCCGTGCCCACCTCGAGCACGCGCTCGGATCCCGTGAGCTCCAGCAGTTCGGTCATCATGGCCTGGATGAGCGGCTGGGAGATCGTCTGTTCGAAGCCGATAGGCAGGGGCCGGTCTTCGTAAGCGTACGGCCGCAGAGGCTCCGGAACGAATCGCTCGCGGGGAATTTTGGCCATCGCGGCGAGCACCCGCTCGTCGCGGATCTCGAGCCGCAGGAAGTCCACCATGCGTTGCCGGGCGGCCGCGTAATCCGGTTCCACGGCCGTAGGATAGCCCAGCGGCGGCAGTCTGTAACGGGCGCTTGGTCGTGCGAGCGGTGGCGAAGCGTCAGGCGGCCGCTTCTGCCTTTCGGGCGAGGTACGCGTCGATCGCGGCCGCCGCTTTGCGGCCTGCGGCCAGCGCCGTCACCACGAGGTCGGCGCCGTGGACGCAGTCGCCCGCCGCGAAGACTCCCGGGCGCGTCGTCTCGCCTGTCTCCTCGTCGGCGATCACGAGGCCGTCGGGGCGGTGCTCGACGCCCTGCGACTCGACGACGTCCGGGTCGGCGGTGTAGCCCACGGCGATCACGACGAGGTCGGCCGGAATCGTGAACTCGGACCCTTCGACCGGCACCGGGCGGCGCCGCCCGGACGCGTCCGGCGCGCCGAGCTCCATCCGCTGGCAGACGACGGCGGCGACTCGCCCGTCGGGGCCCGCCTCGAAGCGAAGGGGCGACGTGAGGTACTCGAAAACGACGCCCTCCTCCCGGGCGTGCTTTCGCTCCTCGGCGCGGCCGACCATCTCGGCTTCGGTGCGCCGGTAGACGAGGGTGACCCGCTCGGCGCCGAGCCGAACGGCGGTGCGCACGCAGTCCATGGAGGTGTCCCCGCCGCCGATGACGACGACGTGGCGCGGCTTCGGAAGGGGCGCGCGCAGCCGTTCGGGCAGCCGCTCGGGCGGAAGGTTCCCGCGGACCAGGAACTCCGTGGCTTGCATCACGCCGGGCAGGTCCGCTCCCGGCACATCGAGCCGGTTGTTCACGCTGGCGCCGTGCGCGAGGAAGACGGCGTCATAGCCCTCGGCGAAGAGGTCGTCCAACGTCTTGTCGCGCCCGATGTACACCCCGCCCACGAAGTGGACGCCCAGCCGCTCGAGCAGAAAGTTCACCTTGCGGTCCACGACGCGCTTGTCGAGCTTGAAGCTGGGAATCCCGTACGTGAGCAGGCCGCCGGGCTGGGGCCAGGCGTCGAAGATGGTCACTGCGTGGCCTTTCTTCGCCAGCTCCTCGGCCACCGCGAGGCCCGCCGGGCCCGCGCCCACCACCGCGACGCGGAAGCCGGTCGGCTCGATGGTGTCCGGCGCGGGATAGCCGACCGTTTCCGCAAGCTGGTCGGCGAGAAACGCCTCGAGCCGGCCGATGGCCACAGGACGCGCGTGCTTGCCCACGACGCAGTGACCTTCGCACAGCCGCTCCTGGGGACAGAGCCTGCCGCACATGTCAGGGAGGTTGCTCGTCTGGAAAAAGACCTCCGCCCCGCCGATGACATCGCCGTTCTCGAGGCGCAACAGCGCGCCCGGGATGTCGTTGTGCACCGGGCAGGCCTTCTGGCAGGGCGCCGCGGGGCACTGGATGCAGCGCATCGCCTCGGCTTTCGCGGTCTCGAGGGTGAGCGGGAGGTAGACTTCGTCGAAATTGTGGACCCGCTCCTTCGGGTCCTGCGCGGGCATCGGCTGCGGGGGGATCTTGAGCCGGGCCTTCCGGTCGATGGTGGGTGGCGCCTTCGCGCTGGCGGATGTGACCGTCAACCGATGCTTCCTCCGTTTGTTCCAACGCTCACGAACAGCTTAGCGAAGGCCGTCCCGCCGTGCCAGGGACCGATCGTCCCTTCCTGCAGAGTTTTCGGCCGTTCCCATCTCCTTATGCAGCCAGACCCCCGGCTCGCGATCACATGACGAACGGCATGTCTTGAACGTGGCGAGCGTCCCGTTCCGGCATCGCCAACCTCGATCGCTACGATGCGCGCCGATATCATGGCGACGCGATGCTTCCCTTCACGAAACTGCACGGCGCCGGGAACGACTTCATCGTCGTCGAGCCGGACGGGCGCGACCGCGACTGGGCGGCGCTCGCGCAACGCATGTGCGACCGGCACTTCGGTGTCGGCGCGGATGGCCTGCTCCTCGCGCTGCCGTCGACGTCGGCGGACCTACGGATGCGCATCTTCAATCCCGATGGGTCCGAGGCGGAGATGTGCGGCAACGGCGTGCGGTGCATCGCCCGGTATGCCGTCGAGCGTGGCCTCGTACGTTCGGAGCGGTTCCGGCTCGAGACCGCGGCCGGCGTCCTCGCCGTCGAGGCCTTTCGAGATGGGGAGGGCGTCGTCACCCGAGCCCGGGCGTCCATGGGCCGGCCGCGGTTTCGCGCGGAAGAGGTCCCCGTCTCGCTCGAGGGCGAGCCTCCGCTTCGGAATGTCTCGCTCGTGGTGGAGGGCCAGACCGTCGCCGTCACCATCCTGTCGATGGGCAACCCTCACGCCGTGCATTTCTGGGCGCGGCCAGTGTCGGCGTACCCTCTCGCGCAGGTCGGCCCGAAGATGGAGCATCATCCCGTGTTCCCGAACCGGACGAACTACGAGGTGGCGCGCGTGGTGGACCGGGGACGCATCGAGGCGCGCGTGTGGGAGCGGGGCGTCGGCGAGACCCTGGCCTGCGGGAGCGGCGCCTGCGCCGTCGCCGTGGCCGCGCGCATCCTGCATCTCGTGGACGACAGGGTGGAGGTGGCGCTGCCTGGAGGCGTTCTCACCGTCGAGTGGGACGGCGAGGGCGAGGTGTTTCTGAGCGGGCCTGTCGAGGAGGTGTTCACAGGCACGTGGCCTGACTGACCATGGCGGTCCGTCAGATTCGCCGTCTGGAACCCGCGCCCCGGGACCGCTGGGAGTGGGCGGTCCGAAAGGCGACCATTCGCGCCTTCTGGCTCGATCGCGAGCGCTTCGAGCGCCTGCGAAGCGCGTGCCCCGCTCGGGTCATCGAGGAGCCATCGGGCGTCGTGGCCGGCGAGGCGCTGAGCCTTCGACCCGAGATGCTGGTTCACTTCGCGTTCGTGGACCGCCGGGCGTGTGAGGAGCGCTTCGGACCGATGTTCAACCGCCTTCTCGACGCGATGGCGGACCGGACGGAGGTGCGGGACGGGTTTGTGGTGGAGTTCACCGACCGGCCCAACCGCGCTTATGTGGAGCCGGCGCTCAAGCAGCAAGGCTTCGAGGTCGACCGCGAGTGGCTCGAATTCACCCTCGTCGACCTCGATCTAGGGGCGCTACCGGGCGCGAGCGACCTTCGCATGGCGGAGGCGCACCCCGATGACGCCGCCGCGCTGGCCGAAGCGGCGCAGGCGTACGGAAGTGAGAAGTTTGCGCCGGACGGCGTGTCGGCCGCGATGGCGGAGGGCGAGCGTGTCTGGTGGGTCGAGCGGCCTGATGGCGCCCGGATCGGATTCGTGCGGCTGCGGATGCGACGGGGCGGCCGCGTCGCGGAGGTGCGCGATCTGGCGGCTGCGCCAGAATACCGGGGCGCCGAAGGCAGGGTTGCGCTGCTCGGCGCAGCCCTGGGACAACTCCGCTCGATGGGCGCGGTCGAAGCGTCGACGCGGGTGGATGTCGGCGAGGCCGAGGCCATCGGCGCGCTGCGGGCCGCGGGGTTCCGGCCCGGCGACGCCGGCGTGACATACCGGCGCCCGGCCGACGAAGAGGAGGTCCGCCGCCGGTTAGAGGCGAAACGGGGGCACGCGGTGAAATTCGGAGACTGGCGGTAATGCGCCTCGCGCGCCGGGTCGAACAGCTTCCGCCGTACCTGTTCGCGAGCATCTCGAAGAAGATCGCCGAGAAGCGCGCGGAAGGCGTCGACGTCGTCTCGTTCGGCATCGGCGACCCCGATCTGCCGACGCCGCCGCACGTGATCGACGCGCTGTGCGAGGCGGCGCGCGACCCGGCCAACCACCGGTATCCCGAGACCGAAGGACTTCCCGAGTTTCGGGAGGCGGTCGCCTCCTGGTACGAGCGCCGCTTCGGCGTGCGCCTCGACCCCGCCAGGGAGGTCTGTTCGCTCATCGGATCGAAGGAGGGAATCGGGCACGCCGCGCTTTGCTTCATCGATCCGGGCGATGTCGCGCTGGTGCCGGACCCTGCGTACCCCGTCTACGCCATCGGGACGATGTTCGCCGGTGGCGAGGCGTATGCCCTGCCGCTCGACGAACGGAACGGATTTCTCCCCGACCTCGACGCCGTGCCTGCGGATGTGGCGCGGCGGGCGCGCGTGCTGTGGCTGAACTACCCCAACAATCCCACTGGCGCGTGCGCGGACCTCGCGTTCTTCGAGCGGGTGGTGGCCTTCGCACGACGGCACGACCTGTGGGTGTGCCACGATATGGCGTACTCGGACGTGACGTACGACGGCTACCGGCCACCGAGCTTTCTCGAAGCCCCGGGCGCGAAGGACGTGGGGGTCGAATTCAACTCGCTCTCCAAGACGTACAACATGACTGGCTGGCGCATCGGCATGGTGGTGGGCAACGCGACGCTCGTCGACGCCATCATGCGGGTGAAGTCGAACCTGGATTCGGGGGCGCCGCAGGCCATTCAGCGCATGGCCATCGCGGCGCTGACGGGCCCGCCGGACGCCGTCGAAGAGCACAATCGCATCTATCAGCGGCGGCGCGACCGGCTCGTCCCGGCGTTGCAGCGGTTGGGACTCCGGGTGACGCCTCCGAAGGCGACCCTGTACGTGTGGGCCGGTCTTCCCGAGGGCGTGCGCTCCATCGAGTACGCCGAGCGCCTCCTCGACGAGACGGGCGTCGTCGTGACGCCGGGCGTCGGCTACGGCGCCGCCGGAGAAGGCTATATCCGTCTCTCGCTTACCATCCCCGACGACCGGTTGGAGGAAGGCGTGCGCCGGCTCGAAGCCTTCTCGGGTTCGGCATAGCGTCAGGAGGAGAGCGCGCGACAGGCGGCGCGGGTTTCGCGGCCCGGCATTCCGCCGTACCCTTTGGGGACATGGCCGCGCCATCGATCCTCACGCCCGCGCTCGCGTCCAAAGCCATTGGGTCGCGCCGGCTCCGCGCGGCAGTCGCGGCGTCCTGGGCCGTCTCTATCGCCTTCTACGTCTGGTTCTGGACGCGGCCGCTCTGGCTGCCGAAGTGGCCGCTCGACACGACGGCGCTGGACCCGACCGCCACACTGGGGCTCGACTACGCAGGCCTCGCGCATTACATCGCGGGCTTCGTTCTGCCGTTCGCGGCGTACGGCGTCGCGCTGATAGCGGCGTGGCGGCTGGGGGACCGGTTGGACGTCCGATGGGTGGTCGCGGGCGCGTTCGGCCTCGCGGCGACGCTGTGGCTCGCGTATCCCATCCTCGCCGCCGATGTGTTCGATTACCTGATGATCGGCCGGCTCATCGAGCACTATCACGTCAACCCGTACGTGCACGTGGCCAGCGAGTTTCCCTCCGACCCCTATTACCCGCCCGTCGGGTGGCCGGACCTCCGTTCGGTCTACGGGCCGCTCTTCAACGGGCTCATGGCCGTTCCCGTGCTGCTGGCGGGCGGGAACACGATGGCGGCGCTCCTCATCTTCAAGGCGCTCATCATCGCCGTGCACGGAGCGAACACCTGGGTGGTGTTCCGGCTGGCGTCCGAGCTGAAGGCCCGGCGGCCGGCCTTCGCGGCGCTGGCGTACGGATGGAATCCATTGCCGGTCGTCTTTTTCGGGGTTGACGGCCACAACGACGCGTTGCTCGCGCTTCTGGTGGGGCTGGCGGCGCTCGCGTCGCTCCGGAGCCGTCACGACATGGCGCTGCCACTGATCGCCGCAGCCGCGCTCACGAAGTTCGTCCCGGTCATCCTCTTCCCCGTCTACCTGCTCGCGACCAGAAGGTCGCCGCGGCAGGCGGCGATCGGCGTCGCAGCTTCGGTCGCGCTCACCGTGGCGGCGTTCGCACCCCAGTGGGCCGGCGTCGACACGTTCGACGGCGTGCGCGATCAGGGGTCGCGGCAAACGTCGTCGCTCGCATCGCTTCTGACGTTCGCGCTCGACGACAAGGGCCTGGCGCGGGCGATCATGGTCGGGGCGTTCGCGTCAGGGTACGCGTACACCGTGTTGCGGGTGCGAGGTGTGGTCGCTCAGACCTTCGCGATCCTCAGTCTGTATCTGGTCACGGTCTCGTTCTGGTTCAAGGGCTGGTACATCACGTGGCCACTGATGTTCGGCGCGGCTCTGGGCGGGCCGCCCCTCGCCGTCGCGCTGGCCTGGAGCGTCGGGCCCTTCTTGAATCCCGTCTTCGGCGCATGGGGCTGGCTCATGTACTGGTGGGACTGGCATCGGCGGTGGGGCATGTGGATGATGGAGACGTGGCTCACGGCCACGCTTCTCGCGCCGCTCGCGGCGGGAGCTTTCGTTGTCGGCCTGTGGACCTGGGTGCGCCAACGGTTGGCGCCGGCCCGGTAGCTCAGATCGACGCGACGAACGCCTCGATGTGTGCGTGCAATGCGTCCCGGGCTCGACGCCAGCGCTCGCGACCTCGAACCTGTCGCCGCCCAGCGCGCGAAGGATGCCTTCCGCCATCTGGCTCCGGGCCGAGTTGGCCGTGCAGAGGAACAGCGCCCGGAGCGGGCGGCTCATCGTCGAAAGGCCTTTTCGACCGTGACCGCGGCCAGCGCCGCGAAGAGCGGCATGGCCGGCGCGTGGAACCGGGGGTCGCCGAAGAATACGAGATGCACTGCGGTCCAGTAGCCGATGAACGACACGATCAGGAGGGGAACCGGCGCAAGCAGGCGTCTCCTCGCGAGGATCACGCCGCCCGCGAACAGCCCCAGGACGGCGTAGTAGTACGCATTCGACGTCCAGCGCAGCGCGTTCCACTCGGCCGGATCGATCCATGGCTGCCCGCCGTGACCGTCGTTCCAGCGCAGCCCTTCCTCGTCGTGGTAGTACAGGTAGAACAGCTTTCGGGGCAGCAGTTGCAGCTCGGTGAGCGGCTGGTCGAGCGCGAACCGAACGGCCTCCCGGAATCCCTCGGCGTTGACCGCGACCTCGCCCGCGACAGAATCGAGGTCGGGCCGGCTGTAGATGAGCGCGTCCGCCATCTGCCCTCGTCCCGACGCGCCGTCGTGATGGCCGATCCAGAGGTCTACGCCGGCGTTGGTGCTGATAGGGACGAACGCGTTCATCCTGATGGCGTTCCGGATGGTCCACGGAGCCACGGCAGCGACCGTGAACGCGGCCACGACGGCCAGCCGCGCGGCGGACGCCCGGAGGTCGCGCGACGCCGCGAACCAGAAGGGGAGCGCCACCAAAGGGAACAGCAGCGCCTGCCCGCGAACGAGCGCGGCGAAGCCTGTCACCACGCCCGCCGCCATCAGGATAGGGAGTCTCGGGCGCCCGGCGCCCCCCTCCAGCAGCAGCAGCCACAGCGCGAGCAGCGCGAAGAACGTGAACGCGGTTTCGGAGAGCGTGACCCCTGCGAACAGCACGAGGCTCGGGAAGGCAGCGACGATGGCCGCCGCGACGACGCCGGCGCGCTGACCGAAGGCCCGCCGGGCGATGGCGAACGTCAGCGCCACAGCGCCCGCGCCGAGGACCGCGTTCAGGAGCTGTCCCCAGAGAGCGTCGGGGCCGAAGAGCCGGTACAGCGGTGCCAGCAGCAGGGCGTAGCCCGGCGGCCAGAAGGCCGTCGGTTTCCCGTTGAGGTGCACGAAGCCGGCGCCTTCGGCGAGCCTGCGGGCGAACCAGTCGTAGCGGAAGGCGTCGTCATCGGGCAGCGGTCGCCAGTCGCTGTACGCGATCCACGCGAGGCGCAGGACGAGCGCCATCGCGACGACCGCGGCCACCGCCACGGCCGTGCCCGAGACGGCGGGCCAGGCGCCGCGCCGGCCGGCCACCGCCGTCAGCAGGGTCCGCGGTGCGGCGTCTTGGGCGCCGTCTACCACGGGTCGCTCCCCAGGGCGGCCGCGCGCAGGTGGGCGGTGTCGTTCAGCGCGAGCAGTGTCGCGCCGTCGTCGCGCACGTCGACGAGCGATCGCGAGGCGAGCCCCTGCCGGAAGCGGCGGAAGCGGGCCAGCGGCGCGCCGGTGACCGCGCACAGGAGCGCGCCGATGACGAAGTTGTGCGTGACCGCGATCACGGCGCCGTCGGGGAAGCGATGCCGCAGCCGTTCGATCTCGGCCCAGGCGCGCTCCTGCACCTGACGCAGCGTTTCGCCGCCCGGCATCGGGATGTCGGCGCAGTCGTCCGAGAGCCACCGCTGCAGGAACTCGGGGTAGCGCGCCCGCAGCTCGGCGAACGTCATGCCGTCGGTCTCACCGACGTCCATCTCGATGAGCCCCGGGGCGATCTCGATCCGGAGCCCGAGCCGCGCGGCGATGGGGCTCGCCGTGTCGAGCGCGCGGCGGAGGGGGCTCGACACGATCGCGGCGACGGGCCAGCCGTCGAACGCCGACGCCAAGGCCTCCGCCTGCAGCCTGCCTCGTTCGGTGAGGGGGACGTCGTTCCGGCCGAGGGCGAGGCCCGAGGCGTTCGCCGTCGCTTCAGCGTGGCGGACCAGCGCCAGCTTCATGACTCGACGTACTGGCCCGCGCGCCGCCATCGCTCCCTCGCGGGCGACGTCTCGGCGAGCGCCAGGCGGGTGCGGACGATACGCTCGGGCTCGGGAAGTCCCAGCGCCGCCGCGACCTGCTCCGCCCGGCCGGCGACCTCCTGGTCGTGGCGCAGCCGCATCCATATCCGGATGCGCCCTGGCGGGCTCTCGAGGACGCGCAGGTCCTGCACCATCGCACGGATATCGTACCGTTTCGTCTCCTTCTCGCGCTGGTGCTCCCACGGGATGGACTCCGCGGCGAGGAAGCGTTCGACGGCCTCGCGCGCCCGTTCCGGCGTCCAGCCGTCCGCGGGCGTCTCGACCTCGTACTCCGCCCAGCGCATCTCCGACTGCAGCGACGGGAGCCCGAGGCCGACCTCCTCCGCCGCGAGAAGCTCGAGGCCCGGCGGCGCCTGCGTCCTCGCGGCCTCGAGGAACCGTTCCGGCGCCACGCGCTCGCTGAGGTAGACGTCCGCGATCTCGCGTTCGCCGATGACCCCCACGGGAAGCGCGGCGGCGAACGAGATCTGCGGATGGGGTGTAAAGCCCTCGCTGTACGCGAGGGGAAGCTCCGCCCGGCGCAGCATCCGCTCCCAGGCGCGCATCAGGTCGAGGTGCGTGATGTATTTCAGCTCCTCGCCTCGACGGAAGGTCACTCTGAGGCGCTGGACCTTCACCGGCTCTCCTCCGACGGCGCCCCGGCGGGCTGGCGGACCAGGCGCACCTTCTCGATCTTCACGCCGTCCATCTCCGTCACGGTGATCACGAAGCCGTCGCTGACGAACGACTCGCCGACCTTCGGGATGTGGCCGAGGCGTTCCAGGACGTACCCCGCGATGGTCTCGTAGTCGCCTTCCGGCAGCTCGATCTCGAGCTCCTCCCGGAGGTCGAAGATCGACATGCCGCCGTCGACCTCGACCGTGCGTTCGTCGATGGTCTGGAACTCGGTCTCGGCGGGCTGGCCCAGCTCGTCCACCACTCGGCCGACCATCTCCTCGAGGAGCAGCTCCAGCGTCACGATACCCGCGACGCCGCCGTACTCGTCGACGACGATGGCGAGCTGGTTCCGCTCCTGCTGCATCTGCCAGAACAGCGTACTCACCGGCTTCGTCTCGGGCACGAAGAACGCCGGGCGCATGAGCCGGTCGACGGGCGTCGATTCGTCGGCCTCCTTGCGGGCGAGCGCGCGCAGCACGTCCTTGATGCCGACGACGCCGACGACGTTGTCGACGGTCTCGTGATAGACGGGGAAGCGTGAGTGCGGCGTCTCGTCGAACACACGGAAGAAGTCGGCGAGCGTCGATCCGCTCTCGAGCCAGACCACCTCCGTGCGCGGGATCATGACCTCGTTCACCCGCCGGTCGTGGAAGTGGAAGACGCGGTCGAGGAGCTCGGCCTCGGCTTCACCGACGGCGCGCTCTTCGGCGGCGATGTCGATCAGCATGCGGAGCTCCGCCTCCGTGACCGTCGGCGTCACGCGGGCGCGCTCCCCGATGAGCAGCCGGCTCACGAGGGTCGGCGTGACGGCGACAACCGTCACGAGCGGGGCGAGCGCGCGCATCAACATGCGCATGGGGATGGCGGCGGCCAGCGCGATGCGCTCGCTCAGACGGGCCGCCAGCACCTTGGGCGTCGCCTCGCCGAGCTCCGCCGTCACGAACGCCGTGAGGACGGTGCCGACGGCGACGCGCAGCCAGGCCGGCCCTGGCGCGATGTCCGCCGAGACGACGCCGCCCATGATGGACGCGAGCACGATGAACACGTTCTGCAGGAGGATGATGAGCGAGAAAAACCGCTCTTCATCGCTTCGCAGGCGGTCGAGCGCCTGGGCGGCGCGGCTCCCCTGCTCGACGAGGTGCCGGACGCGGATGCGGCTCACGGCCACCACCGCGATCTCGACGGCGTTCACCAGGGCATAGCCTGCCAGCCCGATGAGCAGCAGCGCCACCGCTGCGGGCACGCTCACGCCGATGTCGACGCGCTCTTGCAGGAGAGGGAGCGTCTGCGCGAGGGACGAAGGATCCATCAACGGTCGAGAGGTGTCTCCCCCGTGCAGCATCATAGCACGCCAGGGGCCCGACGGCGCTGGCGGCAGGCCGCCGTGCGTGCGACACTCACGGCGGTCGCGCCGCGGCGGTCCGCGGCGGAGAAAGGGGAACGCGCCATGTCCGAGTACGCTGACCTGCTCTACGACGTCGCTGACGGCGTCGCCACCATTACGCTGAACCGCCCTGAGCGGATGAACGCCATCAGCGGGCCAATGCTGCAATCGTTCAGCCGGGCGTTCCGTGACGCCGACCGCGACCCTGCGGTGCGCGTCATCATCCTCACGGGCGCCGGGCGCGGGTTCTGCGCCGGGCTCGACCTGAAGGACCTCGCGGCGGGCACGGGCATCGGCGCGGGGAACGGCGCCGGCCTCGGCGCGCGCTTCGACCTCGCCCACAGCCCGCCGGTGGTGCTGCACACCACCGACAAGCCGGTCATCTGCGCGCTCAACGGCCCGGCGGCGGGCTACGGGATGGACCTCGCGCTGGGCTGCGACATCCGCATCGCGTCCACGGAAGCGAAGCTCGCCGCCGTCTTTGCGAAGCGGGGCATCCTGCCCGAGAGCGGCGGCACCTGGCTGCTGCCGCGGCTCATCGGCTGGGCGAAGGCGGCGGAGGTCGCCTTCCTGGGGAAGGTCCTGTCGGCGGAGGAGTCCCTGGCGCTGGGGCTGGTGAACGCCGTCGTCGAGCCCGCGCGGCTCATGGACGAAGCCCGCGCCTGGGCCGCCCAGATCGCCGCCAACGCCCCGCTGGCCGTCCAGGCCACCAAGCGCATGATGCGCCTGGGCCTCGAGGAGACGTTCGAGGCGAACGTGCACCACGTCTACCTCCAGCTCCTCCCGCTCTTCCGCACGGAGGACTTCCGCGAGGGCGTGCAGGCGTTCCTCGAGCGGCGCGAGCCCCGCTTCCAGGGGCGCTGAGGAAGCCGTGCCCGCCATCCTGGTGACCGGACCGCCCGGCTGCGGCAAGACGACGCTGGTCCGCCGGGTGGTGGAGGCGCTGCGGGCCGATGGCTACGCGCCCGCCGGCTTCATCACCGAGGAGCGGCGCGACGCCCGCGGCGAGCGCGTGGGGTTCGACGTGGTTACGCTCGACGGACGCCGGGCGCGGCTCGCCGCCCTCGCCCGCGACCTGCCGGGCGCCCCCAGCGTGGGACGCTACGCCGTCGACCTCGCGTCGTTCGAGGCGGCCGCCGTGCCCGCGCTGACCGCGGCCATCGAGTCGGGGCGGCTCGTCGTGATCGACGAGATCGGGAAGATGGAGCTGCTCTCGACGGCGTTCCAGCGGGCGGTGATCGAGGCGTTCCGGCGGAACCGCTGCGTGCTGGCGACCGTCACCCAGCGCCCGCATCCCTTCGCCGACGAGCTG